>JAHFSN010000361.1 GCA_023265735.1 Spirochaetaceae bacterium
CGTAACCGGCCACAGAGGATTTCTCCTCGGGATAACCGTAGCTGAACATCAGGTTGAGCACCGAGAGGGCCCGCTCGGTGGACAGCTGCCACTCCTTGCTGAACCGGTCTCCCTCGATGGCCGAGCCATCGGTGTGTCCCTCCACGCGGATGGCATTCGGGAGCGCCTTGATCGCCTCGGTGACGCGCCCAATGAAGGGAACGGCTTCCGGTTGAACCTCGGGGCTTCCTGCAGCAAAGAAGGTATCACTGAAGAGGGTAATCTTGATGCCTTCCTGTACCTCGGTCACCTTGTATTGGTTTTGAGGCATCACATTCTTCAGGCGATACTCCAGCTGAGTTTGCAGGGTGTTTCGCTTCTGCCGAAGGGTCTTCGAAGGGTCTTCCTGCTGTTTTCCCTCGAGCATCTCGCCCTTGGTGCCCTTCGAGTTGGCCATGTCGATCACGTAGCCCATGTTGGCGCCCTGGAAAATGGTCTGGAACGCCTGGGAAAGTTCGTCGAATTTCTTGGGGTCGACCTGGCTCATGGCCCAGAGCACGACGAAGAAGGCGAAGAGGAGGGTGACGAGGTCCGAGTAGGTCAGGAGCCAGCGTTCGCTGTTCTCCTTTTCCGGCTCTTCTGTCTTCTTTCGTTTCTTGCCAGGTGTCTTCTTGGCGGCCATGGACTACTCTTCGCCCCCGCCCTTCTCAAGGGTCTTCTGCTCTTCCTCTTCGAGGTACGACAGCATCTTCTCCTTGACGAGCATGGGGCTTTCGCCCTTGTGGATAGCGAAGACACCCGTGAGGATCATCTCCATCCGCAGTTTCTCTTTCTTGATCTTTGCCTTGAGTTTGACCGAGACGGGGAGGGCGAACAGGTTGGCGAAACTGATGCCGTATAGCGTGGCGATGAACGCCGACGCGATGGAGTGTCCCAGCCGAGCCATGTCGGCGCCGCCGAGGTCACCCAGAACGAGGACGAGGCCGGTAACGGTACCGATGATTCCCATGGTCGGAAGGTAACCGCCCATGGCGGCGAAGACCTCGGCCTCTTCCTTCTTCACGTGTTCGTAGATGGAGATATCTGTCTCGAGGAGTTTCTCGATCTCATCGGGGTCGACGCCGTCAACGACCATCCGGATACCCTTGCGGAACAGAGGGTCTTCGATGTCGTCAACCATGTCGTCCAGGGAGAGGAGTCCTTCCTTGCGGGCCTTGTCGGAGAGGTCGACGATCTGGCCCGCCAGTTCGGCGTTGGCCCCGTTGGCAGGCGCCATGGCGTCGCCGAGGATCTTGGGAATGCTCGTGTACTCCTTGATGCTGAACGAGGTGATCAGGGCCCCGGAAGTACCCCCCACGATGATGACGAACGCGGAGAGGGTCCACAGAGCCGCGGGGTTACCCCCTTCCAGCAGGTATCCGACGACAATGCCGCCCACGCCCGTCACCAAGCCGATGACGACGGAGATGTCCAACCCTTTTCCAGCTTTCATACGGGTTCTATCGGCCAAAATGGGGACGAGGTTGAGGGAGAAAGGGACGAATTGGCCCGGGCAGCGCGGCGCGGATCAGTTTTTTCCCGGAAAGTAGGGCGCCGTTCCGTCGGCCGTCTGGTAAAGGCTTTCGAGATGGAGGCCGGCGGCACCGTAGGCGGGGGCGAGGCGCCCCATGACGGGGAGCTCCACCGTGCAGTCGACGGGGTACTCATAACTCCAGTTGCGCTGGATCTCGTCCCGGAGGATCTCGACCACCCTCTGCTGCATTTCCTGCCGGGGCCAGGAGACGAAGACGCGGTCGAGATTCAGGGTGTTGACCAGGAGGGCGGCGTTCCGGCTCAGTTCCCGGGCGATTTCTTCCTCAACGGCGGGATCGACCAGCGCCCGGGTCATCTGTTCATCGGTAACCGAGAACTGGTTGCGCTGTTCGGGGCCTCCCTTGAAGATGCTCTGGAACTCCCCCGCCGAGAACCTCGTCCCATGGTAGACCGAACCGTTGAGGTAGAGACCCGAGCCGATGGAGAACGCCGGGAGCACCGGGAGAGGTTCTCCGGCGGAATAGGGCCTTCGCTCGGCCAGAAGAAACAGGAAGTTTCCGAGTTTGCGATGCCGCTGGACGGCGGCCTCACCCCAGCAGCAGCAGTTGGCGTCGTTTTCCGCCGTCAGGGGGCGCCCGAGGATGCGGCCCAGGGTCTCCTTGAGATCCAGGGGCTGTTCGATGCCCAGGGGTTTCGACCGGAGGAGTACGAGCCGGTACGGGTCAACGATGCCGGGAAGGCTGAGGGCCACCCCGCGGAGAGGGGGCATGTCGGGGGACCTCAAGAAACGTTCCATGGCTCGGACCGACTGGACCACGGCCTGGACCAGAGGACTCCCCACGGGATACGGAAAGTCTTCGCTGAGGAGGAGTTCCCCGGTGAAGTTGACCAGGGCGGCGCTCACCGTACGGGTTCCCATATGGAGTCCCAGGACGGTTCCATAGCTCCCCAGGATACGAAGGTTCTGGTTCTCATCGAGGCCGGCCACACCCTCGTGGGCCATTTGGTCCATGAGCCGGCCTCCTACGGTCTTCGAAAAATCGAGCTCCCGAAGCAGCTGCCGGGCGGGGGCGGGGCCGAGCCGCCAGAGCCGCCGCAAGAGCCGGTAGTACGGCGTGGCCAGCCTGGTCTTGGGGGGGAGCATGGCCTCAGCTTCCTTCCGGGGGCAACGTGTAGAAGACCACCTGGCTGCGGCCGTATTCCCGGTGGTCGTAGCGGACCAGGGAACCCACGGTCTGGGGAAAGGATTCCTCGTCGGGGTAGTGCAAGAGAAGGCTTCCCCCGGGGACGAGCAAAGCCCTCTCGGCCACCAGCTGAAGCACCTCGAGTTTGCCGGCCATGGGGAAGGGGGGATCGGCGTAGATCATGTCCCAGCGGCGGTGGGCCCGCTTCAGGAAGGCCCGGACGTCGGCCAGATGGAGCTGGATGGGTTCCTGCACCCAGGACAGGTTTCGATGGATGACTGCCTTCTTCCCGAAATCCTTCTCCACCAGGTCCACGGGGCCGGCGCCCCGGCTGGCGGCCTCGATCCCCACAAGGCCCGAACCGCTGAAGAGATCAAGAAAACTCAGACCGTCGAGGGGACCGAGGATCGAGAAGACGCTTGTGCGCATTCTGTCCATCGCGGGACGAATCTCCCCCGGCGGACAGAACACGGTCCTGCCGCGGTACTTCCCCGCCGTGATTCGCATGGGGGCATCATACGGCCCGGGCGGGCCCAGGGTCAAGAAATCTTGGGGATTAGTCGGCTTCCAGGCGGGTGAAGAGCCACCGGGTCATGTGGATGACCCGGTCCCGCTGGAAGACGCTGGCCGGCACGGGAAGGAGCCCCAGGGCTTCATCGACGCGGTTCACCG
>JAHFSN010000362.1 GCA_023265735.1 Spirochaetaceae bacterium
CAACCCGGGGTCCCGGGGCGCCTTGAAGCACTTCCTCTTTGAGGGGAAGAAAGGCTACTGCTCGTACTTTGCCTTTTCGATGACCCTGCTGCTGCGGAGCCTGGGGGTTCCGGCCCGGATCGCCGTGGGGTTCGCCACCAACCCCCAGGATACCGTGCTGGGGTTCAACCCGGTACGAGCCTTCGAGGCCCACGCCTGGGTCGAGGTTCCCTTCGGGCCCTACGGTTGGATCACCTTCGATCCCACCAGCCAGACACCGGCCCCGGGGGAGAATTTCCAGTTTCCCCAGGGGTACGACGCCAAGGACCTGTCCCGGATGATCGCCGAGATTCTCGAGGCCAAACCTCAACCCATGGACGGAGGCTCCCAGCCCGCCAACGCGGCCCGGTCGCGGTTCTCCTGGGACCAACTCTGGGCCACGGGGGCCAGCCTGTTTCCCTGGCTGTTCATCCTGGCGGCGGTGGCGGCCAACGAGGGCTGGCGGTGGCACTGGGCCTGGGCGCGGCTCTGGGTCCCCCCGCGGAAAAGACTGCTGCTCCGCTGGTCCGAACTGGTCTACCGCGCCCGAAGGGCCAAGGAGGGGCCCCTGGCAGGCGAGACTCCCGAGGCCTGGGCCGAGAGGACGGCCGACCCGGAACTGGCCCGGCTGGCCGCCGCCGTGAGCCAGGCCAGGTACGCCGCTTCCGAGCCCGACCCCGGGGCCGAAGCCTGGGCCGTGGACCTGGGAAAAGCCTTTGACGCCCGACGAACCCGGTTCCACCGCCTGGTCGCCAAGGCGCTCCCCTGGTGGCCCCGATGAGGTGGCTGCTGACTCTGACCCTGCTGTGCGTTCCCCTCTTGGGTCTGTCGGCCGAGGCCAGCCTCTTCGAGCAGGGTCGGGCCGCCGAGACGGCAGAGAACTACCAGAGGGCCATCGAACTCTACCGGAAGGCCATGGCGGCCGATCCCCTCGACGCGGGCCCCGCCCGGGCCCTGGCCGAGCTGTTCACCACCAAGGGGCTCCTCGATCTCGCCCTCCCCGTCTGGAAGGAAGTGATCCAGCGCGCCCCCGGCGACCCCGACTCCTGGATCTCTCTGGCCCAGACCTGGTCGTACGTCGACAACAACGCCGAGTCCGTGGCCGTCCTTCAGCAGGCCCAGGACAGGTTCCCCGGCGACGCCGACGTGACCCAGGCCTTGGCGTGGATGCTCTTCAAGACCGAGAACTACCGTCGGGGAGTCACCTTGGTGGAGGCGTATCTGTCCACCCACGGTACCGACCGAAGCCTGGAAATGACCCTGGGCACCCTCTACTCGAGCCTCTACGACTACGGAATGAGCCGGGTCCACTACCTGAAGTCCATCGAGCTGGCCCCGGGCAGCCGGTCGACCGAGAAGGACTTTCGGTCGATTGCATGGTACAACCTCTCCCTCCTCGAAAAGGCGTTCTACCAGTTCGAACGGGCCGAGCAGGCGATCCGCCAGTCGCTGCGGGAGGAGGACCGTCCGGCGGGAACCCTGGCGTGGGGAGAACTGGCCGAGGGGAAGCGCGATTTTGCCGAGGCCCGTCGGCTCTACGAGAAAGCCGTGGAGGTCGACGAGACTCCCCTGGGCCGGTTCGACCTGGCCCGGCTCTACCAGCAGTTCGGACTCCTGGACGAGGCCGAGGCCCAGATCGCCCAGGTGGAGCAGCACAAGGACGACACCTGGATCTACAACTATGGCGTCACCAAGGACAAGCTCCGGCGGGATCTCCACGAGCTGAGGGCCGACCTCCACCACGCCCGGTTCTCGAACCTCGACTTCGCTCCCCGGGAGACGCCTTGGGACTGGCTGACCTGGGGAGTGGCGAAGATCCGGGAAGGTCTGCTGTGGTGGTACCACGACCAGACCTGGAAAAGCCTCCTGGTGCGACTGTCCCAGTCGTCGCTGGCGGCGAACAACTCCGCCGACGCCTGGCAGGGCCTCACCCTGGCTCACCGGGACCAGCCAACCCTGGCCCTCAAGTACCTGGCCCTCTCGCGCAACCATGAGCTGCCCAAGAATCCCAAATCCAAGGCGTCCTACCTCATCGAAGAAGGAATTCTCAATCGGGATGCCCCCCGGCTGGAGTGGGCCCTGACCCTGGCGCAGAAACCCTGGGAAAACAGCGACAGGGAGCGGGCCCTGGCCACCCTGGCCGAGATTCGGCGGTCCGAGGGCAATGCCGTCGAGGTCCGGTCCCTCCTGGCCCAGCTCTACAAGCTCAACCCCGGGGGCCTCCCCATCCGGGGCTGGGGACTGCCGGTCCAGGTGGCCGTCTTCGGGGACGACGCCCTCCGGCGAAAATGGAAGGAGGCCGTACTGGCCTACGCCGCCCAAACTGGCTGGGACGCGTCGGACGCGTCGAAACCGGGAACCGAGTGGTCCCTAGATCTCCGGGCCGAGAAGGAAAGCGCCGCCTGGACCCTGAGGGACCCCGACGGCAAGGTGGCCCGGTCGGGACTGGTCCGCGAGGCCCGCGCCGGGCGGCTCCACGCAGTGGCCGAACTCTTTACCGCCCTCCACGCGGTGAAATAGGCTTCATTTTGCAGGTCGCGACGGGGCCACCCGTTGGGGGTGTTCAAAGATTCAAATGCACTCAGACTAGATAGGTCCTCTGCCGAATTCGACGCGTCTCGGAGAGGGCATGAAGCTATCGGCAGAGCACCTATGTGTTAGCAAAATCAATCTGAAAGATAGAAATTGAAATGTGACTTCACGTATTCGTGAACATCAATATCTCGCTTCTCATATTTCCTATGGAGACGATACACGTTGTACTTGTGGTCGTCCGAGACGTTGTCTGGATCGCCAGCCCGAGGCTTACTGTTTCTGTCCTGGTAATCCAACGCAGCGTTGATCGCCTCTTGCTCGCTACCATATCCCGCTGTCAATTGGAGCGGGCCGATTGCGAACCACGTTCCGGACTTATTGTGCCAGGTGACAACGACAGCATCCTTGTGTATATCTGCGGCGCTTGGTTCCCCAGCAACAATCGCGAACATGGCGAAGAACAGCATCAAATTAGTCTTTCCCATCTTTCCCTCCAATGAGAAATTCGAAGACAATGCCTTGTTCTGGTGCTTGGCCATGAAGATGCAAGTTGGCTGACTCGGCATCTGGGTTTCTCTCTCTGAAACGTGAGTCAGGACAACAGTATTTTCATGATTCCCCCCTTCTCAGAGCCAGCTTCCTCCAATGATGCAAGAGTTTCCGTGTATTCACATTTTGGCCAGTTGAAGTCTTTGTCAAGTCAACCCTGCCGGTGCGCGCTGGACAAAGTCTGGAAAATGCCGGGAACCTCAGGGGAAGAACCTCAGGGCCCAGGGCACCGGAATGTCCTGGCCCCAAATGAAGG
>JAHFSN010000363.1 GCA_023265735.1 Spirochaetaceae bacterium
GGCCGACTCGAGAACGGTGATTCCATGGAGAAATGCCCATAGGGCGACGGCGGCTTCCCGGGCCCTGGGCGGGCTGTAAACGCTGGCCACCTGATCGACCACGAACCTCCAGGACTGCCAATGGACGGCATCTTCCCCGTTGAATGAGGAAGGCAGCAGAGTCAGAGCGAAGACGTTGGGCTGGTCCCGGGCGAACTGCACATAGGCCTGGGCGACTCTCCGAACGGAGTTCACGTCCGTCTGGTCTCTGGCCGCTTCCTTCAGCACCGCGAGGAGCCTGCGGCGGCTTTCTTCGGCCAATTCGTCCTTGAGATCCGCCAGGCTGGAGAAGTAGCGGTAGAGCGCGTTGGGGGCCAGACCCAAGGTGGTGGCGACACTCCGGACCGCCAGACGATCCATCCCGTCCCGGCTGACAAGTTTCATGGCGGTGGAAAGGATGGTCTCCCGGTCCGTCTTGGAAGGGTAGGACATGGGGTGCAGTGTACAACTTGACGGGCGCCGGATCAAGATGTACACTGTCCATCATATGATGTACGATGTACATCTTGAAGGAGAACAGTTCATGCAAAGATGTGTTGTTGTGACGGGGGTCTCCAGCGGGATTGGCTGGGGAATCGCCAAGGTCTTGCTGAAAGAGGGATTCCGAGTTTTTGGAACGGTCCGAAAACAAGCCGATGCGGATCGCCTCCAGGCCGAGTTCGGGTCCAGCTTTGTCCCTCTCTTGATGGACGTCACCGATGGGGCCGCCGTCAAACTCTCCGCTGACAAGGTCCGGGAATTCCTCGGAAATTCGACCCTTTCAGGCCTGGTCAATAATGCAGGAATCTCCCTGGTCGGTCCGCTTCTTCACCAGCCCCTAGAGGAGTTCCGTCAGCAGCTGGAGGTGAACTTGGTGGCTCCTTTGTTGGTCACCCAGGCCTTTGCTCCCCTGCTGGGCGCCGACCGAACACGAACGGGCCCACCGGGGCGCATCGTCAACATCAGCTCCGTAGGCGGAAAAATGGGAGCCCCGTTCCTGGGCATGTATGCGGCCACCAAGCATGGGTTGGAGGGCCTCTCCGAATCCCTTCGGAGGGAGCTGATGCTCTATGGGATCGATGTGGTCATCGTGGAACCGGGGTACGTCAACACTCCCATCCTGGACAAGGCCGAGGCGGACGACGTTGGACGGTACAAAGAGACCGACTTTGGTGCCATCCTGGATCGGTTTGCCCAGGGTTTCCTTGCAGCCGGGCGCCAGGGGCTCCCCCCCACGGCGATTGGACAAGTCGTGCACAAGGCGTTGGTCGCCCGCCAGCCCCAGGTCACCTACACGGTGGCCCAGCGGAAATTCCTGAACTGGACGCTGCCACGGCTGCTGCCCGCCCGGACCGTCGACAGGATCATCGGGCAGCGGCTGGGACTGGTGCCCCCAGGGACGAAGACCCGCTAGGTCCTTCGTCGGTCCTCCTCGCGCTTTATGGGCATTCAGAAGAGGACGACTCTGTTCCGACCCTGGTGTTTGGCCTCGTAAAGGGCCTGGTCGGCCCGTTTCAGGACCTGATCGAAGGTGGTAGCCTCATCGCTCAGGCTGGCCACTCCGACGCTGATGGTGAAGTGAATGGGCGACCCTTCATCGGTATTCACCGATGTGGCCGTCGCGATGTGCTCCCGCAATCGGTCTGCGAGCACCGAGGCTCCCTGGGGGTCTGTATCGGTGAGGACGGCGGCAAACTCCTCGCCACCGATTCGGCCAACGAGGTCCGTGACCCGAAGTGTCTCGACCATGGCCTTGGCCAGGGCCTGGATGACCCGGTCTCCCGCGGGATGGCCCCAGGTGTCGTTGATGGCCTTGAAGTGGTCAATGTCGATCATCAGAAGGGAGGCCGGATGTCGGTACCTAGTGGCCTTCTCGATCTCCCTGGTTCCCACCGTCGTCAACTGCCGTCGGTTGGCGATCCCTGTCAAGGGATCGACGATCGCCATCGCCCTTAACTGCTCGCTCTGTTTCAGGGTCCGCCAATGCATGAAAAAGACAATGCCCACGAGCACCAATAAGATCACGCCGCCAATCAGGAACAGTTGGACCCGCTGTTGCCACTCGTGGAGCGTCCGGATGAGGTCAAAACCAACCAAGATGGTCAGTGGTACGGCCTCTGCCTGACTCAATCCATAGATCCGTTCCCTTCCATCGACCGGGGAAACCGAGATGAACGATTCGCCATCCCGCTGAGGTCCGAGGCGAGAAGCCCCCGCGGGGTACTTCAGTTCCTTGCCGATGAACTCGGGCCTCCGGGGATTGAGGGCCAGAAGAGTTCCCTGACCGTCGATCAAGGCGATGGTGTCGTTGGGTCCGACCACAAAGGTTTCGATCCAGTCCTGGGCGGACTTCAGCCCGATGGCGGCCAAGGCACCTCCCGCAAACCGGCCGTCGGAGGTGGGAATGGGCCGCGAAATCAGAACCGAGGGTTGTTTGTTGGCCGATTTTGCGGAAGGAACATAGTCGACATTGGCCCGGTCCTCGACGGGCATTCCTACCACGGTGCTCAAGAAAGAGTTGCTTTTGATTCCGATGAGGTGCCGGTCGGCGGCAGCCACAAAGGTCGCGTGCCGGTCCAGAAACCCGAGACCCATGACGTCTCGCAACGTCGCCAGCTTTTGTTGGGCCAAGAGTGAGAGTCGGGACTCGACGCCAGGGTTCTTGGTGGCCAGGTCAAGGTCTTCGGGAGTCGTCCTCGACACCATGTCCCGGAGGACAAAGTCCGTCGTCAGAATCGTTGTTCCGAACCTTTGGCTCATGAACTTGCTGGTTTGCAGGGCCAGGGCCATCCGTTCTGAGATGAGGGAAGCCCGGCTGACCTCAAGGTCGTGGGCCAACCACAGTCCTGCCACGATCCCGCAAAGTCCGATGACGCCGTAGATCGAGAGGAGCGAGACGGGGAATGGGAGGCGCTTCTTCGTGGGAATAGTCATCACAGCGGCTAGAAAAAGTTTAGGTGACCGACCTTGGATTGTCCATGGGGCTCGACCCCCTCTCCGTTGACCCCCGGGCGGCGTCGCCGATAGAATCAACGCCCATGAGCAAGTACCCGTACACCCAGATCGAGAAGAAGTGGCAGGCCCACTGGGAGGAGCACAAGACCTTCCGGGCCGTCGAGGACCCCAGCGTTCCGGAAGACCGGCGCCTCTACGTCCTCGACATGTTCCCCTATCCGTCGGGCGCGGGGCTCCACGTCGGCCACCCCGAGGGCTACACGGCCACCGACATCTGGTGTCGATTCAAGCGCCACAACGGGTTCAGCGTGCTCCACCCCATGGGCTTCGACAGCTTCGGGCTGCCCGCGGAAAACTACGC
>JAHFSN010000022.1 GCA_023265735.1 Spirochaetaceae bacterium
GGCGTGGTTGTTCTTGAAGACGCTTCCGGCGCAGGGAAGGCGGAAATGCCCCTTCGATTCCCGGTCGGCGGCGTTGGTCCGCATGATCTGGGCGATCTTTGCAGGCTCGGCCGGGACGGTTCGAAACCGGGTTTCCAGGAGAAGCCAATCCTTCCCTTGGAATGGGGAAATCTTGTAGGCCCATTCGTCCCTTCGGAAGGGAACGATGAGCTCGCGGTTGGTTTCGTCGAGCACCGTGGCTTCGGCGAAGACGTCGGCGATCTCGGCGCCGTAGCACCGGGCGTTCATGTAGACCGCGCCGCCCACCGTGCTCGGCATGGCGTTCAGGAATTCGAGGCAGGAAAATCCCAAATCGAGGCCGACTTGGGCCGCCTGGCTGACGTCGAGTCCCGCCTGGGTCCTGAACACCCCCTCCTCATGGGACCACCCGTTGAGGCTGGTCAGGTTGAGTACGAGGCCCCGGATGCCCCGGTCGGAAACCAGAAGGTTGGCTCCGCGTCCCAGGGCAAAGAGGGGTATCCGCTCCTGCCTTGCGAGGTTGCGGATGACCCGGACATCGTCGGCAGACCCGGGGAAGACCATGGCGTCGGCTGGACCGCCGATCCGGAACGTGGTGTGGGCCGACAGAGGTTCCTGGAGCCGCCAAGTCCCCGTCAGGTTGATTTTTGAGAGGAGATCGCCTATTGTGGACACGCGCCCAATCTAGCCCGAGGAGTCTCGTCTTGTCCATGAAGTTGTATAACACCCCTGACCGCAAGGTCGTTGACTTTACCCCCCTGAACCCCGGAAAAGTCACGATGTACTGTTGCGGGCCCACCGTGTACAACTACGCCCACATTGGCAACCTCCGGGCCTACCTGTTTGAAGATGTGCTGCGGCGCACCTTGGAAATGGAAGGTTTTGAGGTCAAGCATGTCATGAACGTCACCGACGTCGGCCACCTGACCGGCGACGGAGACGACGGCGAGGACAAGATGATTAAGGGAGCCCGGGAAAAGGGAATGTCCGTCTGGGATATCGCCAAATTTTTCACCGAGTCGTTCTTCCTGGACACCTCGCGGCTCAACGTTCTGCGGCCCACGGTGGTGGCCCCCGCCACCCAGCACATCTCCCAGATGATCACCCTGATCCAGCGCCTGGAAGCCAACGCGCTGACCTATCAGGCCGGCGGGAACGTGTACTTCAACACCGCCAAGTTTCCCGATTACGGCAAAATGGCCCTTTTGGACCGTCAGGAAGCTCCGGCCCTCAGCCGGGTGGACGCCGACGCCGGCAAGAAGAATCCCCGGGACTTCGTCCTCTGGTTCACAAAATCAAAATTCGGCGACCAGGCCATGACCTGGGAGTCTCCCTGGGGACTGGGCTATCCAGGCTGGCACATCGAGTGCTCGGCCATGGGTATCCACCACCTGGGCGAACGGTTTGACATCCACTGCGGGGGCATCGACCACGTGCCCGTCCACCATACCAATGAGATCGCCCAAAGTGAGGGCGCCCTGGGACATAAGTGGGTGAACTACTGGCTCCATAATGAGTTCCTGCTCCTGAGCAAAGAGAAGATGTCCAAGTCTTCGGGGGAATTTTTGACCCTTCAGGTGCTCGTCGATAGGGGGTACGACCCCTTGGACTACCGGTTCTTCTGCTTTGGTGCCCACTACCGCAGCCCGCTGACGTTCACCTGGGAGGCCCTCGACGCTGCCCGAAACGCCCGGAAGAACCTGTTCGACCGGGTCCGGGAATGGAAGGCCGGCCCGGTTCTGCCCCCCGGCTCCGGCTCGGCACCCTACCTGGCCGCCTGGAAGGACGCCCTCGAAAACGATCTCTCGACGCCCCAGGCCCTGGCGGCTCTCTGGGGCCTGGTGAAGGACCCCTTGGTGGTCCCGGGGGAAAAGCTCGGGGCGCTGGAGGAGATGGATAGGGTCCTGGGACTGGGCCTGTCGGCCCTCGCCCCGCTGCCGGAGGAAACCGTTCCTGGCGCCGTGGCCGCCCTGGTCGAGGCCCGGAGCCAGGCTCGGAAATCCAAGGACTGGAAACGTTCCGACGAGATTCGGGACGAACTCAAAACCCTGGGCTGGACCGTCGAAGACACAGGTTCCGGCCCCGTCTTGAAGAAACTGTAGGAAGGCTGTAACGAGATGCGGGCACTTCTGTTTTTGATGACGGGGGAGAGCGGTTTTCCAGGGGCATCGTCCTCTGCGGGTGCGGTTCCGACGCCCCGGGGCTTCACCGAAGTCTACGAGGCTTGGTCGCCCCTCCTGTTCCGCATCGTCTACAGAATGACGGGGCGCAGGGAAGCCGCCGAGGAGATCGTGCAGGAAGCCTTCATCAAGTACTACGAACGCCAAGACGTCCTTCCCACGGACGAAGGCCTGAAATTCTGGCTGATTCGGGTCGCGAGGAACCTGACGCTCAACCACGAGAAACGCAAGGGGAGAGAAAGACGGGCCATGGAGCGGGTGTTCCACGAACCCGCGCCTCGGTCCGAGAAGAATGCCCTGGAGCAGCTGACCGACGCCGAGTCCGTGACCGACGTGCAGAAGGCGCTCCTGAGACTCCCTGAAAACCTCCGGACCGTGCTCGTCTTGAAGGAGTACGCGGGGTTTGCCTACTCGGAAATCGGGAAGATGCTGAACATCACAGAAGGGAACGTGAAGGTCCGGGTATTCCGGGCCCGGGCCCGGTTGGCCCAGCTCCTGAAGGAGGTCCTGTGAAAGACAACGAACGCATGCTGGTTTCGGCCCACGAGGACGGGGAAGTCCAGTCCCCCTGGAAGGAGCAGATCGAAGCCCGGGTGGCCCAGAACGCCGATTGGGCCGCCGAATCTCTCCGGCACCGCCGGGTGAAGGCCCTGCTGGCGGCCGATCCGGAGCCCAAGCTGACCCTGTCGAAAGAAAGACTTCAGGCCGCGCTTCGGGGTGTTGCTCCCCGGCGGGAACCGGCTCGGCTCCCCCTGGCGTGGCTGTCGGTGGCGGCGGCGGCCCTGGTGCTGCTGGCCAGCGGGGCGGGGTACTGGTTCGGTTCCCAGGCCTCGACGCCGGCCCAGGTCTCGGAACTTCAGGTTCAGGTTCCCAGCCAGATCGAACTCAAGCTTTCCGGAGAGGGCCAGCTCCTGATGGCGTCGACCCTCCAGGGGAACGGCCCTTGATCCAAGCCTTCCGTCTCCTCTTTGCCTTGCTGCTTTTCCTTCCCTGGAGCCTCTCGGCTGAACCAGGTGACGTGATCCTTGTGAGGATCACGCCCCAGGTGGTGGAACAGGACCAGTCGGTTTCTTGGAAGCAGGAACTCTCGAAGGTCACCAAAGCCGGTCAGCCGGTGGTCGTCAATATTGACGCGGCTCCCCTCGAGATTCGAGTTTCGATCACACCCTTCGTCCATGGGAAAGACTTCTTCCTGGTGGTCCAGGGAGACGTGAAGCAGAAGAATGCCTCGGGCCGCGTCCGGCGGTCTATCACGGTTCAATCGATGACGGTGCCTCCGGGGGTACCCGTGGCGTTTTTCCCCCTGGGCCGGGATCCTGGTTCTCCCACCCACCAGATGGTGATCCGAATGCAGGTGGAGTCGCAGGATGAATAGTCCGCTGTTTCAGCGTCTGCTGAACGGCTGGCCCTTCGTCGTCCTCGGGACCCTCGTCCTGGTGTTCGCCCTCATGATCACGTTCTCCCGCAAGGCCCCCGTCATCGTGTCCATGGAACCCTCAATGGCCGCGCCGGGGCAGACGGTGACGGTAACGGGCGACTACTTTGGCCGCACCGCCCGGGAAGGGACCCTCAACCTCGCGGGCGAAATCCCGCCCCCGTCGCTGATCCAGACGTGGAACGACCAGAAGATCGTCTTCGTGGTTCCCGAAGACGCCTCCTCGGGCTTGGTTACGGTGTCGAATTCCCAGGGGACGAGCCTCGGCGTCCTGTTCACGAACACCGAGTCCATTCCCACGGTGCTCCGGGCCGCGTCGGTTTCCGGGGAGCCTCTGGTGTTCGCCGTGGTTCCCGGTCAGCCGTCTTCGGGTCAACTGGTCACCCTCACCGGGCGGGGGTTTGGGGCCGGGGACGAGAAGGGGCGGCTTCGCTTCGAGGTGGGCCCCGGGGTCGTCCTCGAGCTCGCGTCCTCCGAATCGGTCAAGTGGACGGACCGCTCCGTAGTCTTCCGTTGGCCGGCCGGCGCGGGGGTCGCCACAAAACTCTCCCTGGTGACGCCTCGAGGACGATCCGAGCCCCTTTCCATCGATGGCTCAACCCCCCTGTCGCTGGGTGATCCCCGGACCGTGGTCGTGGGATTCAGGGCAAAGGTTGCCGTCCCTGGTTCAACTTCGGCCAACGTCTGGGGTCCTATCCCCGAGACCTCGGCGGGCACCGTATGGTCGGTGGTGTCCTCGGACACCCCTCCCTTGGTGACGGACGGCTTCCTGGCCTTTCCCTGGAGTCAGCTTGTCCCGGGGGACCATCAGCTGTCTTACCGCCTTTCCCTCACGACCTATGCGTGGAAATGGAACGGCTGGCCTGCGGGAGCCCCCCCCGTTCAGGCGGCCCCGACCTCAGATGACCGTCCCGGACTCTGGTGGCGATCCTCCGCCGCGGCCCTTAAAGTCTTGACGGCGTCGTGGGGACTCGCGGTGTCGGACCCTTGGCTGCGGATTCAGAAGATCCAGGCGGGACTCTCGGCGGCCTTTCGGTTTGTGCTCACGCCCCGAACGGGGACGGGCCTTTCCAGTTCACCTGAAACTCTCCTCTCGTCGGGAAGGCTCGATTCCATCGATGCCTCCTCGCTGGCGGCGTTCATGGCCGCCCAATCCGGCATCCCCAGCCGCCTGGTTTCCGGACTCTGGTGGGCCCCCGATGGACGGCTGAGTCCCCGGGTCTGGGTCGAGGTCTGGATCGCCGGCGCGGGCTGGATACCCTGGGACGTGGTGGATGGGAATCCGGGTAACCTTGACAACAGGCATTATGCCTTCCAAAGCTCGACGGGACAACCAAAAAGGTTCATCGCGCGGTCCCGACTCTTCGGAGCTCCGGGGCCCCTGGGACTGGGTCTTCCCTCGGGGGAGGCGGCCGGTTCTCAAGAGCTTCCTCGGGTTCAGTGGGAGCTCGCGCGCCTCGACAAATGACCCTCGAGTTTTGTTGACAGGGTCTAGGGGCATCCCTATACTGGGTGGCAGTGGGGGCATCGGCGGTCCATGGATAATCCTCTCCAGCTCCAGCTGGTGAACTTCAAGAAAGATGCCTACATCATTGTTGAAGGGAAGGCCAACGCCGACTACTTCTACATCCTGCGGTCGGGTAAGGTGCGCATCAGCAAGGAAGTCCAGGTGGTGGAAGAGGAGGAGTCCTCTTCGCTGGAACCCGGCGATTTCTTCGGCGTCGTCTCGACCATGTCGACCCACTCCCATATCGAAACTGCCCAGGCCCTCACCGACGTGTCACTCATCCAGGTGCACCGTGATCAGTACGGCGTGCTCATCGAACGCAACGCCCCCGTGGCCCTCAAGATCATCCAGGGGTTCTCGAAGAAGGTTCGGTACCTCGACGAAGCCCTGACCCAGATTACGTTCAAGAATTCCGCCGAAGGTGACCCGGACCAGCTCTTCAAGGTGGCCGAATACTACGCTCGCCAGAGCAAGTACAACCAAGCTTTCTTCAGCTACTACCAATACGTCAAGGCGCATCCCCAGGGCCCCCACGCGGCGGTGGCCAAGGAGAGGCTAGGAAAGATCAAACCCTACGCCAAGGTGGCGTACCTGGAAGGCTCCGACACCGAGTTCACCCGAACCTACCCCAAGGACACCATGATTTTTGCCGAGTGGCAGATCGGGCAGGAGATGTATATCCTGCAGAAGGGTCAAGTCAAGATCTCCAAGATCGTGGGCGATAAGGAAGTCCTCCTGGCCATCCTGAAGCCCGGGGACATTTTCGGGGAAATGAGCCTGATCGAGAACAAACCCCGGTCGGCCTCCGCCGATGCGTACGAAGACGCCGTTCTCCTCGCGGTGAACCGAGCGAACTTCCAGCGCATGGTCACCACCCAGCCCCAGATCATCACGAGACTGACCACTCTGCTGGCCGAGCGGATCTGGAACCTTTACCGCCAGCTTTTCAACGCCACCATGGAGAATCCTGTGGGCCGGCTGTTCGACGCCCTCATGCTCCAGCTGGAAAAGAACCGCGTGGCCCTGAAGGCTGGCTCCCCCTACCTGTTCCCCTTCGGCCCCAAGGAACTGCTCAATATGGTGGGACTCTCCACCGGCGAGGGCAACCTGTTCATCAAAGAGCTGTTCAAGGCGCAGGGGTTCAAGCTTGTAGAGAACAAGATCTCGGTCAACGACGTGGTGGAAGTCGAGAGCCAAACCAAGTACTTCCGCAAGATGGATAGGTTGAGCAAGAACCGCGCCGACGCCCGCGCTGCCCGCTGAAGGCTCGGACCTCGGCCTTTTGGCGTCGCCTCATGGGGGACTTCCGGTCCTCGGCGTACTTCCAGTACGCCTGTGGTCCTCGCTCTCTCTCGGCTTTGCCAAAAGACCGATCTCCGTCGCCTTCTCCTTTCACGACACCATAGAAAACTTCGCTTCGCTTGTTTTGGGGAGGCATCGCTTCGCTTGCCTCGGGGGATGCACTTCGCTTGTCCTTTTGGCTACAGGGTTTGGCGGAGGTAGGTGGTGACGAGGTCGACCAGGGGGGTGGTGCCGTGGGGGGAGAGGGCGTCGCCGGCGAGGACGTGGTGGTCGTCTTCGGGGGCTGCGGTCCAGGGGGAGAGGGTGACCAAGGCGTTCGGAACCCGGGAGAAGAGGCGAACGGTGACGGTCTCGTCAACCACGTTGTCCTCAGGATCGTAGACGACGAGGGCGGGACTGGGCCACCGGGAGAAGTCGGCTGTCCGGGCTTTCTGGACAAGGTCCATCATGGGAATGAGCGAGTGGCTGTGGTGGTGGAGGTCCCAGAATTGCGCGTGGAGGTCGTTTCGGCGTTCGAGGTTCACGTAGGGACCCATGAACAGCGAGAGCCACAGCTCCTTTCCGGGCCAGAGCAGGAATTCCGAGGCCCGGTTCAGGGGCGTGAGGTTGGGGGAGATGAGGACGGTGGCGGCGACGGTCTGCTTGAGTCCCAGGAGGAGCCACGCGGCCAGGGTTCCCCCGGTGCTTGTACCGATCAGGACGACCCGATCGCCCAGGAGGCGGCCCACCGCGAGGGCCTCGAGGCCGTCGCGGATCCAATCCTTGGCCGTCACATCGCGATGACCTTCGGGGCCCAGACCCTGGCCGGCGGGTCTGACGAAGAACACGTTGGCCCCCAGGGCATCGGCGATACGCTCCACGGCGGGGGAGATCTCTCCCCGAGTCGCCGTGTAGCCCGGGAGGTAGACCAACGACGTCTCAGTCTTGTCCCGGCGCGGCGAGGCCCAGCGGATCCCCGCCTGAACTCCGGGTTTCAGGCTCAGAAACTGGCTTTCACGCTGGGCGATCCAGGCGTCGAGATCCGAAAGGGATGGCGGGGGCGGGGACAGTTGCAAAGCGGGCCTCGACTTCACTCTAGCGTGGGAGTCGGCCCATGAACAGCGGCCCAGGCAAAAAAAAACCGCCCGTTCGGGCGGCACCTTTAGGCGGAAAGCGGCTTGTTCAAGCCTTTGGCGTGCAGTTTTACCAGTCTCTTGCTGGCTTTCTTGGAGCGGAGCTCCGCTCGTTTCGCGGCCTTCATCCGGCGGCGGGTCTTGGTCAGTTTTGTATCCGAGCCCATTTGATCCTCCAATCAGCGTCCCACGATGATAGTCAGCCGCCCCTTTCGTGTCAACCGGCGAACCTTCGGTTGTTGTCCCTCAGCCTTCGGGCCAGCATCTTGGACAGGAAAATTCCGTAGTTGGGAAAGCGTTTGACGGCGTCGGTAAAGGTCTGACGGCTGATTTCGACGAGTTTTCCGGGACTGGCGGCGACGACGGTGGCGGTCCGCCGATTCCCCAAAAGGAAGGACATCTCCCCCATGAAGACGTCGCTCGGGTTGAGCCTCGCCACGACCTTCTTTCCCACGAAGACGTCGTACTCTCCCGATACGATGTAGTACAGGTGGTCGCCCAGGGCGTTCTCACGGAAGACCACGTCGCCGGGGGCCAGGTGCCGGGGCTCGGCCTGGATAAAGCCCGGAGGGACGGAGCGGCCGGCCACGCCGTTGTGCTGAAACTGCACCGTGACGGAGTTTCCCTTCCGGTTGTAGTTCAGCTGGTCGGCGCTGTTCATGGACAGGAAGATGCCCCGGCCGTGGGAGAGGTCGAGGGAGGCCATGTCCTGGGCCGAGGGAAGGCGCGCGGTGTCGAAGCCTGCCCCCTGGTCGGTGATGGTGAACCGGCTGGCCGGGGGGCTGATGCTGTACTCCAGGGTCACCGTCCGGCCCCTCCACGGGGCGCGGCCCATCCTTTCCTCCATGGCGTCCTGGATGGTTCTTCCCTGGGCCTGGAGGTCGGTCTTCTCCTCGTAGGTGATGCCTGCGTTGCCGTGCTCCATGGCGTTGGTCAGCAGTTCCTCCAGGGTCAGCTTGGCGGAGAACTTCTTGGATCGGTCGACGAACCCTTCCTTGTACAGGTAGTTGGAGAATAGCGATGAGTAGTACTGCACCAGGAGCAGGTCCGTCTCCAGGATCAGCTCCCCTGAGAGGGCGGTGATCTTTTTGATCACCCCGTCGTAGTTCAGGAATTCACGCTTCTCGCTGAGCAGCCGGATGACCCGGCCCAGGTTTCGCTCCAGCTCGTGCTCGTTGAGAAAATAGGCGACGTTGAATCCCCGGTAGACCTCGATCACCTCGTCGACGTCAGGGACCACGAGGATGATCCCCACCGAGTCGAGCCAGGGATCCTGTTCCAGACCCTCCAGGAGACCGGTTTGGGGCGCGCAGCCCTCACCGAGGTGGAGGACCAGCAGTTCAGGGATCTCATAGCGGAGGAACTCGAGGAGGGAGTCGTCGGGGGCCTTCTGGCGCACCGTGGCCCGGGTTGTCAGATCTGGGGGCACCAAGCGGGCCATTCGCTCGGTCACTGACGGCGACTCCGACGCGAGGATGATGGTTTCCATTCTCTCCAGTCTAGTCGAAGAAAATCGAGTTGTCAGTTACAGATGTTAAAGAAACTATGCCGATCTCCCAGAATCTTTTGCAGTTTCTGGTCGAGTTTCAGCTTTTGGACGAGGTGGGCCAGACTCTTGAGTCCACAGGCGAGCCGCTCCTGGGCGGACGCCATCTCGAGAATCTCCTGCTGGCGGGTCAGGGAATACATGTTGATTTCGGCCAGGAAGAACGAGAACCCGTAGGCCGTGAAGTTTTCGACCAGGGTGTGGTCGGAGATCTTTCCGGTCAGCCTGGCGTACTCCTTGACGAGTTCATGCACCTGACAGAACAGCTGCTCGACCGCCGGGCTGATGGGTTCGTCGTCGTCCCAGTACTCGACTTCGCCCTCGAGATAGGCCTTGGATTCGAGCACCTTGTTGACCCGGAACCGGCTCTTGCCAAGGGTCAGGATCTTCAGGCGCCCATCCTCGTAGCGCTAAATGATGTTCTCGATGCGGGCGCAGGTGCCGGTCTGGAAGAGCTGCCCCTGGTGCACGAGGACCACGCCAAATTCCTGGTCGTTCTCGAGACAATCCCGGACCATGAGCTTGTACCGCGGCTCGAAAATGTGGAGGGGCAGCGGCTGATGAGGAAAGAGGACGACGTTGAGCGGAAACAGGGGAATCGTCTCGGTTTCTGGCATTCTGAAACGAATATAATAAAAAACACAGGCTTTGACACGGGGCCTTGTTTTTGTTATAGAGATAAACAAGTTAGAATCAATCTAAACAAAGGAGACCACATGGTTAAACTCAACGAAAAGGTGGGGGACTTTCAGGGCACCGCCTACCAGAACAACGAATTCTTCCCCGTCCGGCTGTCGAGCTACACTGGCAAGTGGGTCGTGATGTTCTTCTATCCTGCCGACTTCACCTTTGTCTGCCCCACCGAATTGGGCGATATGGCCGACCACTACGCCGAATTTCAGAAGGAAGGGGCGGAGGTGATTTCGGTAAGCACCGACACCCACTTCACCCACCTGGCTTGGCACGAATCCTCCCCTACCATCAAGAAGATCCAGTATCCCATGCTGGCCGACCCCTCGGGGGCCATCAGCCGCCAGTTTGGAGTCCTCATCGAAGAGGGCGGCGACGCGGGTCTGGCCTACCGGGGAACCTTCATCATCGATCCGGAGGGAGTCTTGAAGACCATCGAGATCAACGACAACGGCATTGGCCGGGCTGCTCGGGAGACCCTGAGGAAGCTCCGGGCCGCCAAGTTCGTCCGGGAACACGGTGAGGTGTGCCCCGCCAACTGGGAGCCCGGGAAGGAAACCTTGAAGCCCGGCATTGCCCTGGTGGGGAAGATCTGATGGTCGTCCACCTCGTCCTCTTCCGTTTTAAGGCCGAAGCCAAGGGCCACATCGACGAGGCCCTAGTCCGGCTGAAGGGGATGGTGGGACAGGTGGACGTGATCCGAGACCTCAAGGCCGGGAGGGACTTCCTCCATTCCGGCCGGTCTTTCGACCTGGGTTTGGCGGTGACCTTCGACGACCGACAGGCCCTGGAGGTCTACGACGCCCACCCGAACCACCTTCCGGTGAAGCAGTTCATCGGCCCCCTCGTCGAACAGTCTGTTGCCGTAGACTTCGACTATTGAACCGGGGTCTCGGGGACCGCCCGGGACCGCTTCTCTGAATCTTCCCGAAGCCTGAGGTCCTTCCAAACCTCAGGATCGTCGACCACGACCCGGCTCTGGTGCCGGGCCAATCCCGTTCCGCGGGTGACCTGGCCGGATTCAAAGGAAGAGTTCTCGTCCAAATTCACCTCAACGTCTTCGGCGGTGAGGCCCTGGGAGTTGATGACGCTCTGGTGACGCAGGTCGACTTTGAGCCGCGTCACGTGTCCCCGGATCGAGACCTGAGTCTTCCACGACGTGTCGACCTCGAAATCATCTCCCTGAAGGTTGAGAATCGCGGAGCTGTTCTCGGCGACCCGGATTTTTCCCTGGGTGCCGGGCCAGGTGATGGTCCCCGAGGACTGATCGGTGACGTCCAGCGACTCGAGGGACGGCAAGGTAATCTTGATCTTCACGTTCCCCCGCTCCCGGGGTCCCCGGAGGCCGCTTTCGATGGCGATGGTGGCGTAGCCCCACCAATTGGACACCGTGAATTGATCGAAGAGAGCCCGGGAAGTTTCGATGGTGACCCATCCCTCGGGGCCGGGGACGAGCTCGAACTCCACTTGCCCCCGGATTTCCAGGGACTTGAGCGGCCCCAACGAGACGGTCTTGGTCAGCTTTTCCTGGGGGTCTTCACTGAACCCCATGGCGGCGACCGCTTGGGCCGCGAGCAGACCCAGGAGAACCACGAGGAACCTCACGCGGGTCCTCCCGACAGCTTTCGGGCCGCCCATTGGGCCGCGTCGGCGACCCCTTCGTCGGGATCATCGCAAAGCTCGAGAATTCGGCTCCGGAGTTCGGTTCGCCCCAGGTTGGCCGCCACCAGGCAGGCGTTGCGGACCAGTCCCCCTCTTCCCGCCCGATGGACGGGGCTTCCCCCGAAACGGGCGGTGAACTCCGCTTCGCCGAGGTCGAGAAGGGGACCGAGGGCGAGGTCGGGGCCGGCCTTCCATGCCAGAAATTCCGATTCCTGGGTGGGCTTGGCGGCAAGATTGAAGGGACAGACCTCTTGGCAGAGGTCGCAGCCAAACAGCCAGCCCCCAACCTTCGGCTTGAGCTCGTCGGCGATGGGCCCGCGGTGCTCAATGGTGAGGTAGGAGATGCACCGCTGGGCGTCCATCCGCCCGTCGGCGCTGAGGGCCCCGGTAGGGCAGACATCGGTGCACCGGCGGCAGGCCGAGGGGCACGAGCCGTGGGCATGCGACCGGGGGCCCGTTGCCGGGAATATCTTGGTGGTGAGGATTTCGCCCAGGAGAAACCAGCTGCCCAGCCGACGGTTGATGCCCAGGGTGTTGCGGGCCGTAAACGAGGCCCCCGCTTGGGCGGCCCACCAGCGTTCATCCAAGGGCGCGGTATCGGTGAAGCTGCGCCAGCGTTCTTCGGGCCACCGTTCGCCCAGGACGGACGCGATCCGGTGAAGCTTCTTGAGGAGGACCTTGTGGTAGTCCCTGCCCCAAGCATACCGGGCCACCAAGCCCGAACCG
>JAHFSN010000364.1 GCA_023265735.1 Spirochaetaceae bacterium
CCAAGGAATGGATCGACGCGGTCCTCAAGGAATATGACATCGAGAGCGAATATGTGGGCGGTGTGCGCATCGCCACCGGCGAGTCGATTCCTTTCATCCGCATGGCGGCCTTCGACGTGGCCAACCGGCTCATGACCCTCCTGTCGGCCTTCCAGGCCAACGCCGTCATCGGCAACTTCACCCGGGCCCGGGGCCTGGGGGTGGTGGAGGGAGTGGACTACCAGCACAGCGGCCGGGTCGAGAAGATCCTCGTCCAGCCCCTCCAGCAGATCCTCGACCAGGGCATGATCCCCATCTTTCCGTGCATTGGCTGGAACGCCGCCGGAAAGCCCTACAACCTGGCCAGCGACGACATCGCCCTGGCAGTGGCCGAGGCCCTCCAGGCCGAAAAGCTCTTCTTCGTCACCGACAGCGACGGGTTCATGGACAGCCGGTTCGCCCTGCCCCCGGGGCTGGTGAAGAACAGCGACGGCCGGGTGGCGCGCCTCAGCCTCGAGGAAGCCCAGGAGGTCCTCCACCTCAATGCGGGCAACCCCGACCCCGACCTCAAGTACCTCGACCTGGCCCTGAGGGCCTGCCGCCAGGGCACCGAGCGGGCCCACGTGGTCGATGGCCGCATGGAGGGAGCCATTCTCAGGGAAATCTTCTCGAACCTCGGGGTGGGGACCATGGTCTACGGCCACGAGTACGAATCGGTGAGGCCCATGAAACCGACCGACATCAGCGAAGTCCTCCGGCTCATGCAGCCCCTCGTCGAGGAAGGCATCCTCATCCCCCGCACCGAGGACGATCTGGTCACCCGGCAGGCCGACTACGTGGTCTACGAGATCGACGGCGTGGTCCACGCCTGCGGGGCCCTCCACGACTTCGGCGGCGGCCAGGGAGAGATCGCGGCCATCGCCACCAACCCCGTCTACTCCCACCTGAGCATGGGACGCAAGATCCTCTCGTTCCTGGTGGAGCGGGCCGCCAAGTTGGGCTGGACCCGGGTCTTTGTGCTGACCACCCGGACCCTCGACTGGTTCGAACAGCTGGGGTTTGTCGAAGTTCCCCTCGACAGCCTCCCCGAGAAGAAGCGCGCCGCCTACAACCACTCACGCAAAAGCCGGATCTTCGCCCTCAACTTGGCCGACCGGAAAACCATCAAAAGCTGAGGTTCCCATGGATATCCCCACCGCCCTCGCCCACCTCGACCTGACCCCCGACGCCACCGAAGCCGAGGCCACCCAGGCCTTCCGAGATCTGATCCGTGTCTGGCACCCCGACAATTTCGCGGCCAAGCCGGAACTCCTGGAACGGGCCACCACCAAGACCAAGCTCATCAACGAGGCCTGGGCCACCCTCAACGCCGCCCGAACCCGGGCCCCGGGGCGTCCCTCTCCAACGTCCCGGCCACCCGTGGCCCCCTGGATGATCCCCACGGCGGTGTTCCTGGGGGTCCTCGTCCTGGGGGGCAGCCTTGGGGGATGGGCCCTGGCCTCCGACCTCTTCAATCCCGAGCTCAGGCTCGAGAAAGACCTGGCTGCCCGGGCCTGGGGCACCAACCGGCACCTCCCCGTCAACCTCGACGACGAAACGACCCTCAAGGCCGTCTTCGCGGGCCCGGGGCTCCGGTTCACCTACGTCTACCAGGTGGTCCACTACACCAAGGACCAGGTAGGTCAGTCCTACTTCGACTCGGTCCGAGAGGGACTGCGGAAGGGCTTTCGCTCGCACCAGGGGGCCGAAGGGGACCTCAAATTCTTTAGCCGAAACAACATCACCCTCGACTACTCCTTCAAGGACAAGAACGGCGCCGATATCCTGACCATGGAATTCCTGCCGGCGGACTACAGCGGAAACTGACGAATTCACTTGTATCCCCCTGGATGCTCCACTAAATTTATGCCGTGGGCCTCCATCGGAAAGTAGTTCTTCTCCTCGGCTTCTTCCTGGCAGGATCGTTGGTAAGTTTTGCCCAGCGGGCACCCCAGCGAATCCTCATCCTTCACTCGTACAACGAGGGCTACAACTGGGTATCGGCCATCAACCAAGGCATCGAAGGTGAACTCCAAGCCAGTGAGTGGGACCTTTGGTACGACTACCTCGACACCAAAAACCTCGATCCGGAGTTTTCCCTCGACGCGTTTGTCCCCCTCTTCCACCAGAAGTACGCCCATAAATCGTTCTCCCTGGTCATCGCCGTCGACGACCCGGCGTACCAGTTTCTCGTCCGCCACCGGCAGGAACTCTTTCCCGGGGTGCCGTTGGTGGCCATGGGGCTCAATGGCCCCCCCGTCCCCCGGCTTCCCGACGCCAGCTACATCGTGGAGAACCCGGACTTCGCCCGCACCCTCGAGTTCGCCCTCCATCAGAACCCCACCGCCAGCCGGGTCCATCTGGTCATCGACCAGAGCATCTCGGGTCGGCTGATCCGCCAGGACATCCTGGGCACCAAGCTCAGCCGGGCGGTCACCTTCGACTGGATCGACTCGGGGACCGCCGAGGCGGTGGTGGACCGCGTGGCCGCGATTCCCCCGGGCGAGATCCTCGTTTACGTGGTCTACTTCAACCCTAACGACGGCTACCAGTCCAATAGCCGCATTTTGGAGAGGGTCAGGGCCGTGACCCACGTGCCGATCTACGCGTTCTGGGCCTTCAACCTCGCCGGAGGAGCCTTTGGCGGCTACCTCTACGACGGGATCGCCATGGGCAAGGTGGGGGCCCAGATGGTGAAGGAAATCCTGTCCGGACAAGGGTTTCGATCCTTTGACCAACCCCTGGGGAGCTGGATCTTCGACTGGCCGCAGCTGCAGGTCTTCCATATCCCCGAATCCGGCTTTCCCCTGGGAACCCAGTTTATCCACGGCCCCGCCGACTTCTGGGCCATCAACCGCACCGCGGTCGTCGTCTTCCTCATCGTCTTCGTGGCGCTCCTGGGGTACACCTTCCTCATCGGTCTCCACCTCCGTTCCCAGAAGATGGTCCGGATCCAGGACGAGCAGGTCATCTCGACCCAGCGGGAGCTCATGCACAGCCTCGGCAACGTCATCGAAAACCGCTCCAACGAGACGGCCTCCCACGTTCAGAGGATCACGGTCCTGGCCCTCTTCCTGGCCGACCTCATCGGTTTGCCCGAACAGCAGCGGCGGCAGCTGGAGCTCTGCGCCCCCATGCACGACATCGGCAAGGTGGGCATCCCCGACGACGTCCTGAAGAAGAAGGGGGCGTTGACCCCCCAGGAGTACGAGCTGATGAAGACCCACACCCAGCTGGGGTACTCGATCTTTCAATCCAGCTCGAACCCCATGATCCAGGCGGCGGCCCGGATTGCCCTGGA
>JAHFSN010000365.1 GCA_023265735.1 Spirochaetaceae bacterium
GATGTCTTCGGCGGTGACGAAACTCATCTCGATGTCGATCTGGGTGAACTCGGGCTGACGGTCGCCCCGGGCGTCCTCGTCGCGGTAGCAGCGGGCGATCTGGAAGTACTTGTCGAAACCGCTGACCATGAGGAGCTGCTTGTAGAGCTGGGGGCTCTGGGGCAGGGCGTAGAACTTGCCCTGGTTGATGCGGCTGGGGACCAAAAAGTCCCGGGCGCCTTCGGGGGTGCTCTTGATGAGCGTAGGGGTCTCGATCTCGGGGAAGCCCTGCTCGTGGAGGTACTGGCGGGCCGCCCAGGTCACTTGGTCGCGAAGAAGGATGCGGTCCTTCATGGCCGTGGTCCTCAGGTCGAGGTAGCGGTACTGCAGCCGGATGTTCTCGTTGGCCTTGTTCTCGTCCTCGATGGGAAAGGGCAGAGCCGGAGCCGTCGAAAGAATCTGCAGGGTCTCGGCCACCACTTCGATGTCACCGGTGGCCATCTTCGGGTTGCGCATGGCCTGGGGCCGGGCCTTCACGGTGCCCGTCACCGCCAGACAGAATTCATTCTTGAACCCCGCGGCCTGATCGAGGAGCCCGACGGGAGACCTCTCGTCCACAACCACCTGGGTGGTCCCGTAGCGGTCCCGGAGGGTGATGAAGGCCACGCCTCCTTGGTTCCGGATCCGGTGGACCCAGCCGTTGAGAACGACAGGATTTCCGTCTTGGGCCAGGGTCAACCCGCCGCAGGTGAAAGTACGCTGGGGAAAAAGCATGATGGGCCAGAATAGCGGAAAACGGCACACAATTCAATCGACCCGTTTTTGGATTCGGGTATATTGTGGAGGGGAAATGGGAGGTCTTATGGAAATCGTCAACTGGGATCTTCTGGACAACGAAGAGCCCCAAGAGGCCGTGGCCTTCGGAGAGAACCAGGTGGGAAGCGTCACCATGGCCTTGGAACCCGTCCAGGCAGGCAGTCCCCTCAGCTGGGTCGCCGAGCAGTTCACCAACAACGCCGACCTCTTTGCCCTCCCCGTCGAGAAAGATGGTGGCGTGGTCGGTGTGGTCACCCGGTCCCGGATCCTCGACCGTTCGTCGAAATTCCTCGAAAATCTGACGTCCCGACCCCTCGACCAGGACCTCCATCCCCACCGAACCCTCGATGCCCGCGAGTCCGTCGACAAGGTCGTCTCCGAACTCTTCGGCGACGAAACGAAACCCCTCGTCGAACTCTTCGTGGTCTACCTCGACGGACGCTACTACGGAGTCACCGACATCCGAAGGCTGGTCTCCCGGTCGGCCCAGCTGAGGGACCAGGACCTCGGAAAGGCCAAGGACGTTCAGGAGGGAGCCATGGCCCGGAACTGGCTCCCGGCGACCAAGTGGGAACGGTCGAAGCTGGTGCGCATGGCCTACGGCGTCGGCGGCGACTTCTACCAGGAGTTGGCCTGGCCCGACGGTTCGTGCTTCCTGGGGTGCTTCGATGTCTCGGGCAAGGGGATCTCGGGCTCGCTGGTCACCAGCGCCCTCGGAGGGTTCTTCGCGGCGGTCCGCACCCAAGGGGGCCCGGCACCAGCCCCTGCCCACTTCTGCTCCCAGATCAACGAGTTCCTGAGGGAGGCCCTTCCCCTAGGAACGTTTGTGACGGCGGTGGCCTTCTTTCTTCCCGCCCAGCCGGCCGCCGGAGGAGCCATCAAGGTGCTCAACTTCGGGTACGGGCCCGTGTACTACTACGCCCGGAAAGAGAATAAGGTGGTAGGAAAGGGGCTCAAGCCCAACCTCCCTCCCCTGGGACTCGACAAACTTGACCTCGGCGATCACTCCATCTTCCCTATTCCCTTTGAACCGGGAACCAAGGTATATGTGTTCTCAGACGGTATGACCGACCTGATGAACCCTTCGGGCAAACGCTTCGGCGAAGAGGCCCTTCGCGAGTTCCTCTCGAAAGCTTACAAGCACAACGCGGCGGAGTTTCTCAACCAATTGGAAGAACAGATCCGAACCTTTCAGGAAGACGCTCCCCAGGCGGACTACATCACCGCGTTGACGATCCAGACGTGAGGCGGCCCCCCCAGCCGGTGCGGCTGGTGGCCCTCGACCTCGATGGAACGACCCTGAACCAGGACCACGACCTCAATCCTGCGACCATCGAGGCGATTCGGGCCGTCTCGGCCCGGGGTGTCCGCGTGGTGCTGGTTAGTGGAAGGCTTCCCCATTCCATCCTTCCG
Organism: Spirochaetaceae bacterium; assembly: GCA_023265735.1. Lineage (GTDB taxonomy): Bacteria > Spirochaetota > Spirochaetia > JABEVK01 > JABEVK01 > JAIFLN01. The sequence continues at coordinate 2,209 of JAHFSN010000365.1, forward strand.
TTTGCCCGGCGGCTGGGCCTCGGTGGGATTCACATCGGTCTCAATGGCGGCGTGAGCTTTGACCTCAACGGCATGCCTCGCCACAAGCACCTCCTCGATCAAACCCAACTGCGGCTGGCCTACGATGTGTTTCGGTCGGAGGGATGGGCCCCCCTCGTCTTTGCCACCTCGGGTCTCTGGGTTCCGGGAACCACGGCCGAAGTGAAGTTTCTCGTCGACGCAGGAGAGCCCGAGCCCCGGCACTATGACACCGAAACTCTGGGCACCATCGAGGACCCGGCCAAAGTGGTGGCGGTTCTGCCGGCGGGGCCCCGGGACAGGGTCCTCGCCGCCCGGGTGGAACCCCGGCTCCATGCGGTTCGCTCGGGACCAATCTTCTTTGAATTTATGCCTCCGGGGGTGACCAAAGGAGCCGCCCTGAGGGAATACGTGGCCGACCTGGGACTGACCAAGGAAGAGGTGATGGCCATCGGGGACAGCGAAAACGACGCAAGCCTGCTGGAGGCCGCTGGGTTCTCCGTCGCCATGGGAAACGCCGTGGACGAACTGAAGGAGAGGGCCCACGCCGTGACGGAAACCAATCACAAGGATGGCGTTGCGGTGGCCCTGGAGAGGTGGGTCCTTCGCCAATAGAGGACTTTGACGGCCATCAACTGCCAATAGTGGTCGATTTTCGGTCACCTTACAAAAAATTCACATTATTATTGACAAATCTGACGAGTCATGCATTGACGTTTTGAACCAGCGCGGTACATTGAAAGGGAACCCGAGGAGGTTTTCCGTGAACACCATCCATTTTAGTCCCGAGGAGTTCGCTGGCGCCCGCGAAGAGGATCTCTTGCGCCATATCGAAGAGCACAAGTACCTCGCCAACCAGTCTCTGCCCTACGAGATTTCCATGGAAGAGGCGTTCGATTCCTGGAACCTTCTGGTTTACGGTCCCCTGGCCGCGGCCATCGAAGACGCCGACCTGCAGAAGGCCTTCCCCGACACCGGAAAGGGGGAACTTTTCCTTGGGGTCAGCCGTCACTGTCACCACATGAAGCGCGGTGGCACCGTCGAGGTCTCCGCCCGGGAGGCCGTCCTCGACTTCGG
>JAHFSN010000366.1 GCA_023265735.1 Spirochaetaceae bacterium
TTGAGGATGAAGGTTCGGCCGGTCAGGTCGGTGGGCTTCACAATCTCGGTCGACGTGCCGTTGGAAATTCCCACCTCGACGGTGACGACCTGAAGTTGTCCCTTTTCGTCGAGGTACCAGAGGTTCTTGCGGACGGGAGCGCCGACGGCCGACACCTTGGCCGTCTTCGTCACGGTTCCCGGTCGAGCCCCCGGAGGGCCCCCCGGACCTCCTCCCGGGGGGCCGCCCCGACCCAAGCCCCCCAGCATCCCAGCCAAGCCCGGGTTGGCGACTGGCTTCTGACCCTCCACGATCCTGTCCCGCTGGTCGGAAGGCAGATTGGCGAGGGTGGCGGCCAGCACCTTCTCTTGGATCTGGGCCTCGGTCAGGGTCGAAGGCTGGTACCTGAGGGCCGCCGTCGGCACCAGCAGAGCGTCGGTCCTGGTGTCTTTGATGAAGTTCACGTCGGCGGTCATGCCGGGGAGCAATTTGTTGTCCGTGTTGTCGGCCCTCACGATGACGTTGTACGTGACCACGTTGTCCGTTGTTTCGGGGACGAGGCGGATCTCCTGTACCTTTCCGGTGAACGTCACTCCCGCCAGGGCCTCCACCGTAAACCTCACGTCCTGGCCTGGGGTGATCGCGCCGATGTCGAGTTCGTCCACCGAGGCCTTGATCTGCAGGTTCCTCAGATCGGCGGCTAGGGTGAACAGACTCGTCGAGTTCGTGCTGGAGCCTTCGACCACACTCTGGCCCACCGACACATTGCAGGCCAGCACCGTCGCGTCGATGGGTGACGTGATGGAGGCGTACTGGTGGATCTGGGTCTCGATCACCTTCAGGGAAGCCTGGGCCGAGGCCAGGTCGGCCGCGTCGATTTCCAGGTTCGTCCCGCTGGCCTTCACATCGTAGTCGGATACGGCCGCGTGGGAGGCCAGGATGGTCTTCTCTTCGAAATCGATCTTCTGCAAATCGTAGGTCGCCTGGGCTTTGCGGACCGCGGCCCTCTGAACCTCGGCCTGCAACTGAAGCATGTCGGTGTTGAGTTCGACGAGCACCTGCCCCTGCCTCACCCTGTCGTTGTAGGTGGCCAGCACCTTCTCGACCCGGCCGCTCATGAGGGGGAGGACGCTCACCGTCGAGACAGCTTCGAGTTTTCCGCTGCTGGACACCACTTTTTCAAGGGGCCCCCGGGAAGCCTTGGCGAACTCGTACGTGGGAGACGCGGCTGCCCGGGGATGTCCCCAAAGAAAGTAGGCTCCGGTTCCGGCTGCTGCGAGCAGAACTACCCCGGCGAGAATGCGCAATTTCATCGTCTGTCCCCCGGCTCCTTTAGGCAAAGGCCGTGCCAGGTTCGGGGAAAGGCCGTTCTTATTGATGTGAAGTGGGATTAAATCTCGATGAGAATTGACCTTGGGTCAACGGCGCCCCGCAGCTCGGCCCCGGGCAATTCGTGCTCAGTTCTTGCTCGCTCCCACCGCGCTGGGAAGATTCTTCCCACCCGAAGTGAACCGGCGGTACCGGGCCAGGTACTCGGCGGGGGACATGCCCGTGAACCGGCGGAATGTGGACCGGAAGGCCCGGGGATCGTGGTAGCCTACCTGGAACAGCACCTCGGTGACGGTGGACCCCGACTCCAGTCCCTTTTTGGCCGCCTCGATCCGGACCCGTTGGAGGTAGACGCCCACAGACTCTGAAGTGGCCGACCGGAACCGGCGTTCCAGGGTGCGGCGTCCCACGGCGAAGCGATCACTCAGGTCGTCGACGGTCACGGGTTCGGAGAAGTGATGCTCAAGGTACTCCTGAATCGCCAGCACTCCCGCATCGCCGTGGTCCTTCTGTCCCTGAAAAATGAGAAACCCTGCCTGGCTATGGCGATCGACTTCGATTTCGAAGAACTTGGCGGCTTGGATGGCCCAGGGACGGCCGACGTACTTCTCCACCAAGTACAGCAGGAGGTTCCAAAAGGAAAGGGCTCCCCCGCTGGTGTAGATGCCCCGTTCGTCGGTGACCACCGCGTCGGAGACCAAATGGAGTCCGGGGTAGGCCCGGCGGAAGGCGCCGGTGGCGATCCAATGGGTGGTGGCCCGTCTGCCTTCCAGCAGGCCCGTGGCGGCCAGAAGCATGGCTCCCAGGCACAGGCTCGCCACTTCTGATCCACGGGCATGGTGGCGGCAGATCCAGGGCAAGAAATCCTGGTTGACGGTAGCGACGCGTTCGGCAGGGCCTTGGGTGGCGGGAATCACGATGAGGTCGGGGTCCCGGGCCGTCGCCAAGCTGGCTTGGGGGGTGATGGTGCAGAATCCGCCGTACACCACAGGAGTTCCGTCGACGCCCACGAGTTCAACCCGAAATCTCGGCGCCTCACCGTGGGACTGTAACGCGTCGTTCACTTGGCCGAACAGCTGGACCGGACCCAAAATGGTTCCCGGAGTCACATCACCTTGGGGGACGAGCACGGCGACCTGGATCATAGGTTAACTCTGGACGCGACGATTGACGCAGTCAACCCCTCTGATTGTCGCACCGGTGGTCGGCCTCCCAGGGAGACTGAAGGTATTCTGGAAGCATACAGGAGGAATCATGGCCAAGATCAGCGCGTTCTTGCACATCAGCCTCGACGGGGTCACCCAGGCGCCGGGCCGGCCCGGAGAGGATGATCGGGGGAATTTTTCCTACGGCGGCTGGGCGGGGCCGTACTTTGACGAAGTGATGGCGGGCCGGACTGCCCCGGGGGCGTCGGCGGCCCCGGATCTGCTCTTCGGTCGTCGGACCTACCTCGACTTCTTCTCGGTGTGGCCCCATCGCTCCAACAACCCCTTCACCGACCTCTTGAACCGCACCCCCAAGTACGTCCTCTCGTCCACCTTGGGTCCACAGCTGCCATGGCAGAACTCGACCCTCCTGACCGATCTCGGTGCCGTACGGGAACTCCGGGCATCGCACGGGAGCGACCTGGTCGTTCTGGGCAGCGTGCGGCTGGTCCAGTCGCTCATCGCCGAAGGTCTGGTTGATCACCTGCTTCTGAACATCTTTCCGGTGGTTCTGGGCCCTGGGGCCCGGCTGTTTGTCGAGGCTTCAAAGTTCTCTCAATGGCAGTTGATCGAGGCCGTCCCCACCAAGACCGGGGTCATCATGACCACCTACCGGCCCGCCGCCCCGCCGTCCTGAGACCGGGGCTCAGGCCCCGAAGGCGAAGGGCTTCTGCAGATCGTCCCGGGAGTTGATGGTGTCCCGAATCTCTCGAAGTTCGGACCGGCATTCCCGGAAGGTCAGAATGAGGCGAGGGTCGAACCAAGTCCCCCCCATTTCGAGGATCTGG
>JAHFSN010000367.1 GCA_023265735.1 Spirochaetaceae bacterium
TGGCCAACCGGCACAAGAGACTCACTGGGGAGGAAGGAACGTCCGAGGAAGCCTAGTAAGCCGGGGGGCCATAGACTAGGCTTAACGGTGGAGGCGAAAGATGGAGACGGTTCCCCCCGCCAGTGACCTGAAATCTCTCCCCCGGTTGCTCTTCGTCGACGATAGCCGATCTCAGCTCGAGCTCTACCGGCAGCAGATGGAGCACCGCTACCAGGTGACCACCGCCGGCACCTACGAAGAGGCCATGGCCGCCTTGTCGTCGGGACCTCCCGACCTCATCGTCCTCGATCTGGTGATGCCGCGGGTCGATGGGTTCGAATTCCTCTCGATTCTGAAGCAAACCCATCGGTTTGAGGCCATTCCCGTCATCATGGTGTCGTCGGAGAACGACCCCCAGCTCGTCCGCCGAACCTTTTTGATGGGGGCAGGGGACTTCGTCCGCAAACCCTACGACGCCGAGGAACTTGGCCTGAGGGTCGACCGCCTGCTGGGGCCCCAGATGAAACACCGGTTCCCAACGGAGATCGAAAGCAGCCTCTCGATCACCGCCAAGGGCCTGATGGTCGAAGCCCTGCTCGACCTGTCGCGCACCCGGGACAACGAGACGGGGTTTCACCTGATCCGGATCGAGAAGTACGTCGGGATCCTGTCGAAGGCCGCCGAGAAGTCTCCGGCGTTCCAAGGCCAGCTGAGTCCCGACCTTCTGGAGTCGATTGGGGAACTGAGCATGCTCCACGACATCGGCAAGGTCGGTGTCCCCGACAAGATTCTGCACAAGCCAGGTCCTCTGACGCCCCAAGAGTTCGAAGTCATGAAGACCCACACCACCATCGGGGCCGAAACCATCGCCCAGATCCAGAAGCGGTTCCCGCGGTACAGTTTCCTGGAGTGGGCCCGGCAGATTGCCCTCTCTCACCACGAGAAGTGGGACGGCACCGGCTACCCGGCGGGGCTGACGGGAACGGACATTCCCCTTCCGGCCCGGATCGTGGCCATCGCCGACGTGTTCGACGCCCTGACCACCGCGCGGGTGTACAAGCCTGCCTTCCCCGTGGAAAAGGCGCGCCAGATGATGGAGGCCGAGAGCCACGACCACTTCGACCCCGATCTGTACGTGCTGTTTGAGCAGTCCCTGCCGCAGTTTCAGCAGGTTCTTGCGGCGTTCTCGAGCGAGACTCGGCCGGTGGTCCAGGGCGCCGAGGGAGATCCCCACAGGATTTGATCCTCGAAGAGACCGGGGTCTGGCCTCAACCTCGTCCTTTCGATTCAATGGAGGAAGGATGAGCGACTATTTTGACCGCAAATCGGCCCAATGGGACCAGCAGAACTACCGGGTGGAACGGGCCCAAACGGTGGCCGCGTCGATCCGGAGCAAGGTGCCGCTTTCGAAGACCATGAATGCCCTGGACTTCGGCTGCGGCACGGGGCTGCTCGGTTTCAACCTCTTGGACGCCGTGGGGCAAATGACCTTCGGCGACACGTCGCAGGGGATGCTCGACCAGGTGGCGAAAAAGATGGCCGAACGCGGCGGCCATGCGTTGACCCTGCTCCTGGGCGATCAGCATCCCCTGCCCGCGTACGACCTCATCGTCAGCCTGATGGTCCTTCATCATATTGCCGACATCGAGGACCAGCTCGCCGTTCTCTCCCGTTCCCTGGTCCCCGGCGGATCCCTTTGCCTCTGCGACCTCGACAAGGAGGACGGATCCTTTCATCAGGAAGAGGTCGTCCCCCACCAGGGATTTGAACGCGGGCAGATCGAGTCGATCCTGAGAAAGAACGGACTCCAGATTGTCGATACGTCGACGGTGTTTGTGAATCGGAAGACGATCGGAGACCGGCTTCGGGAGTTTCCCGTCTTTATGGTGATTGGGAGAAAACCTCGGGAGAACCGCCCTCGAAGAACCGCCGCGGGCGCTGTAGACTAGGGACGGAGCTCGCCAGCACCAGGAGGTAGTGACTTGCGCAGAGGAATGATCTGGCTTTTAGGAATGGTTCTCTCCACATCCTGGGCCCTGGCCGAGGACCCCGGGGATTGGCAGACCACCGTCCAAGGTCTCTTGGCCGACTACCGGGACGCGGCGTCCGGTGCGGCCGACGGCAGCGCTCTCCGGGAGACGGTGTCGGTGGCTGACTACGCGGCCCGCAACCCCCGCTGTCTGTTCCCCGACCCCGACCTCAAGGGCATCCTGGGCGGTATGGCTTTCCGGTTTACGACCGACGGGCGGTTCGGCCTCTCCTTTGGCCCCGACTTCCTCCAGACCTACCGCAAGGGCTCGACGGCCCACTGGACGGTCCTGGCCCACGAGCTGTGGCACTTCCGGGACTACCTGCGCAACCCGCAGACCTTCGTGCAGTCCAAGAAGGATGTGAGGGAGTCGGTCCTCTACGAGATGGACGCCATCCACGTCGAGGCCGACTTCGTGAGGCTCTTGGCCGACCAGAAGAGGCAGCTCACCTCGTTCGAGCAGTTCGTGTTCGGAAGCTACGACCATGACTACCTGGCCAGCGTGGTGCTTATGCTCCATTCCGAGAGCCAGAGGGTGATCTTCTTCCTCAACCGGCACGAAAAGGAGCTGGGCCAGGGTCCCATCGACGGGCCCGCCGAGATCCAGGCCCTGACCCAGATGGGCAAGGCCCTGGTCGACGCGTATGCCAAGGTCGACAAGGCCCCGGAAATCGAGGGCTTCGGGGCCTACGTGGACCTGCTGACCTTTCGACGCCAGTGGGCCCACTTCGTTCCCTTCGTCCTTCGCTCTCCCGAGACCACCTGGGGGCAGGTCTTCGAGACCTACCCGGGACTCGCCGAACTGAACGCCACGATCACGGCCATCGAAACCCGTGACGCCGCCCTGTGGGCCGACTTCCGACGGCACGTGGTTGCCGCCTGGGAAGAGGAGATTCGCGCCACCCCCACGGAGGCCTCATGAAGGCCGCCATGGCGGGATGGCTCGCGGTCGTCCTAACGGCCGCTGCCTTCGGGGACCCCCGGGTCGACGGCTCGCTGGGCCGGTTCGCCGAGTTCTTTCGCACCCAGGGCGACACCATCGCCTCCATCTCCCTGGGGGTGACGGGCACCCAGATGGCTCCCTCCATCGATGGAACCATAGAGAAGATCCTCACCCCCGCCGACTACGACGGGTTCTACCAGGGCGGCGTGGTGATCCGCTGCACGCCCTCCTACTATTTCCAGGGGGTGACCCTGCAGGACGAGTACTTCGTCCTCATCTCGCACATCGTGGTGGACCCGTCGCTGAAGGTGGGTTCCGAGGTCCGCAAGGCCTCCACGGGGGTGGGCT
>JAHFSN010000368.1 GCA_023265735.1 Spirochaetaceae bacterium
AAAGGGCTGATCTGGCTGGTTCCTCTGCTGTTGTTTTCCTGCAGTTCCCGGCCCTCGTCGGCGGGGGTGTACTACTGGAAGACCGTCCTATCGTGGTCCGACGCGGATACCCAGCGTTTGGAGAGAGCCGGGGTGCAACGGCTGGGGCTCCGGGTGTTCGATTGGGGTGTTAAGGGAACCGAAGGACCCCTGGTGGTGAAGTCTCCGTTGCCCGCGTCCCTGGCCGTGGTTCCGGTGGCCTACGTGACGCTGGACCGCCTCAAGGCCTGGGCCGACCAGAAGCCCCACGCGGCGGCCCAAGCCGGCGAGCTCCTGGACACGATGGACCGGGTCCTGGCCACGGCCTGGCCCGGAAAGCCGGCCGCGTACCAGCTCGACGCCGACTGGTCGGCCAGCACCCGGGCTGCCTGGTTCGCGGTGGTGGACGCGTTCCGTGGGTTGGTCCACGCCCGGGGCGCCCGGGTCGAGGTGACGGTGCGCCTCCACCAGTACCGCGACAGGGCCTCCCAGGGCATTCCCCCGGCCGACGGAGGCGTCCTGTTGCTCTACGGCGCCGGAGACGCCGTCCTCGACCGTGACGTGGTGGCTTCGTACGTGAAGGCCGACGACTATCCGCTTCCCCTGGTTCCCGCCTTTCCGGTCTACACCCAGGTTCGGCAGCTCAACGGCTACGGGCGGCTCGTGGCCCTCCACCGGCTGGGCGCGGGGACAGAGCTGCCGGAGGCGGACCTTCGACCGACGGCCCCGGGAACCTACGAGGTGCTCCGTCGTTCCGAGCTCCAAGGACGACCCCTCATGGCCCACGACCAGCTCCTCGTCGACGTGGTGGCCCCCGAGGTGCTGGACCAGGTGGCGATGCTGCCCGCCGTGGCGGCCCTCCGGCACCGGGCCGGCGACAGCCTTTGGGTTTTTGACTATGATTCCGAGGGTTGGGAGGCGCTCGTCCATGGTCCCTTGGCTCCGAATCTGTTCCCTCGTTAGCTTGACGGCCCTGGCGGCCCCGGCCTGGGCCTGCGGGCCCTTCCTCTACGACAATGCCGACCTCGACCACTTTTCGCTGCTGGAGCCGGCGATCCTCAACTCGTCCGAGTGGACGACCTTTCTGTCCTTCAGCTCCCCTCCCTTTGGTCAGGCCTCGGACCGGGAAGACCGGTCGGTGGTCCAGGAGGTCATCCATCCTGACCGGATTCCCGATACCTCCGGGTCCGTGTCGAACCTCCTCTACGACTACGAGCCGGGGCTGGACCCCGTGTCGGTGGCGGCCAACGAAGCCTGGTGGACGGACTACTTCCTCAAGGTCCGCAAACGCCAGGTGGGCGCCGACGAAATTCAGAAGGTTCTCTACGGACCCGACCGCCCCCAGTGGCTGGCCGCCCCCGACCGGCAGTACCTCGAGGTGCTCGCCGGTCCCGCCGACAGCCCCGCCGTCCTGAAGAGGGCCCTGGCCGAGGCCCGCAACGCCAAGAACCCCGTGCTGCTCCGCCACCGCTGGGTCTTCTGGGCGGTCCGGGCCCTGGCCTTGAGAAACGACCCGGCGACCCTGACGGTATTCCGGGAATTCTGCCCCGGCCCCGCCGACGACCTGCCCCTGGCCCGGGCCCAAGGGTGGGCTGCGTCCACCGAGCCTTCCGGCCAAGCCCGGGACCTGTGGGTCGACCTGCTGGCCCGGTGGCCGGCCCTGCGGGCCCAGACCTTTTCGTCCCTGGCCACCCTCGACCCGTCGGCCTGGAAGGGCGCGACCTCCAGCGACGCCCTGGTGGCCAAGTACTTCCTCGACGGCCGGGACTTCTCCCCCGAGACCCTGGCCGCCGTGGCCTCGGCCGAGCACGCGGACCGGGGCCCGGGCACCAAGACCGAAACCGTCTTCTACTCCATGGCCGAGCAAGTGGAGAAGGAGGCCGGCGTGTTTGCCCTCTTCGGCCTGGTCGACCCCAACGAGGTCTCTCCTCGGGGCCTCTTCACCGGACTGATCGACCAGGCTCAGGCCCTGGTGGAAACCGGCGTCCAGCCCGCCACCCGGACCTGGTGGCTTGTCGCGTCGTACCTGGCCCTCTTCGACGGCGACCCCGCCCGGTCCGCGTCCCTCCTCGACCGGGCCCGGGCCCTGCCGGCTTTGAACGCCCACCAGGCCCAGCAGACCGAGCTGCTCGAAACCCTCCTCGCCATGGACACCCAGAAGGACAAGGAGTGGACCACCGACCTCCAGAAGCGAGTTCTCGCCGCGATGGAGTGGGGAAAGAGCCTCGACGGCCAGGGGCACAACCGGGGCCTCTACCATTCGGTGGTCGTCCTCGTGGCCCAGAAGGAGCTGGCCCGGGGGCACAACCCCCTGGCGGTTTTGGCCTTCGGGCTGATCCAAGGCGGGGGGGCCAGCCCCTATGACGTGGCCCAGGACGACGGTTTCTGGACCACGGGCTGGACATCGAACAATTCGGTCAACCTTCTGATGGACGCCCTCATGACCGACGACGACCTGGCCCTCTGGAAGACCCTGCTCCACGCGCCCGACCTCGACCCCCTGGCGGCTCACCTGGCGTCGCACTCGTTCCTCAACGACAAGGATCTGCTGTGGTGGCAGGCCCACCGGGCCCTGCGCCGGGGCCAGGGCGACCGGGCCCTGGCCTTCCTCAAGGCCCTGGGGCCCGACGGCCCCTCGGGGGTGTTCCACCGGCGCAGCTTCTCGTACAGCCTCAGCCTCGATCCCCTGGACCCCGCCAGCGGACGGGGCATGCGCGCGGTCTCCGCCCTGACCCTGGCGGGGGTGATGTCGCGGGTGGAGGACGACGCCCGGACCAAGCCGTCGTCCCGGACCCTCCTGGCCCAGGGACAGTTCTGGCTGAGCCTGCAGTTTTCCGGAATGCCCCTGCTGTTCTCCGACCCTCCGCCCGTCATTTCTTTCGTCAACGGCAACTTCGAGTACTACGGCTACGACGCCCTCGATCAGGGCCACAACACGGCGGTGGTGGGGACCTTCCCCCTGGGCCAGCAGACCCAGACCGACGCCTGGGCCCGGCGGCTGGCGGCCTTCTACAAGAACGAGTTTTCCACCCTGGGCCGGGCCCGGGCCGCGTTCCAGGCGGTGGTGGCCCGGCACGATGATCCGGACGCCGAATTCCGGGCCCTCCTCTTCCTCGAGGCCATGGACCACGACCAGTACGAGGTCTTGGCCGACCCCCGGTACGAAGGCCTTCCCCTGGCCGACACCCTTCGGTCGACCTGTGAGGATTTCTCGAACTTTCTCGAAGGGGGCGGGGACCGCTTGCCCCTGCCCTCCATCTAGCCCATGGGGGCGCCGAGGG
>JAHFSN010000369.1 GCA_023265735.1 Spirochaetaceae bacterium
AAAGGGTGTCGAGGCCCTGCTGGCCATGACCATCACGGCGGCGGCGGTCACCAATTTCTTCCGGCGGTGGACTGAGGCCAAGGACGGGCGCCAGACGAAGATCGACGCCATGCTCAACGGAATCAACGACAACCTGGAACCCATCTTGGCCGAAACGGGAGCCCAGAAGTTCGCGGCCCTGAATGTGGGTATCCTCAATGCCATGACGGGGGAACTGCAGTTTAGTCAGGCCGGCGACAACCTCCTGCACCTGTGGAGGGCCGCGTCGGCCCAGAAGCCCGCACACTTTGAGCTGATGGAACTGGAAAAGACCGCGCCGGCGGGCCTCGATTCGTCCCAGTACCACGCCATCAAGTATCGGAACCAGAAGCTTCAGCTCCACCCGGGCGACACCCTGCTGTACTTCACCGACGGTATCGAAGAGAGCCAGGCCTCCTACCGCGATAAGGACTGGAACGCCGTGGCCTACTTCGATCCCGACGATCCCTCGACCGTCGCCGAGCCAGGGGCCCGGAAAAAAGTTCCGGTGTTTGAGGGAGGGCCGTTGCGGGACGTCCAGGCCAAGGACACCGAAGACTTCGGCCCCGAAAGGATGGAAGCCATCATCGAGGCTGTCCAGCACAGGGAGGTCTACACCCTGGTCAAGAAGAACTGGCAGCACCCCGAGATCGAGTACCATTTCGACTTCCGCACCTGCACCGGTTCCGCCCGGGACCTGGTCCTGGCCCTCATCTCCATCGACCGCATCTTCCGGCTCGTTCCCGATCCGTTGGCCACCCAATACGACTACGTTGACTTGGACCGCGTCGAGGAAGCCTTCCTCAAGGTTCATTTCGTCGAGTTTGAGAAGCACTTCAAGGGTGGGTTTCTTACCTACCGTCAGGCGATTCCCCACAAGGAAAACATGGACGCCCAAGGGTACTTCCTGGCCGGAGCGGTCCCCATTCCTGTCTGGCAGAAGGGGGACCCCAAGAAGGGTGACACCGTCGACGCCGAGGGGTACAAGCTCGTCGATGGCGAAAGGGTCCAGGAATGGGAGAAGGCGGGCCGGGACAAAAGTGTACCCCAGGACGCCGAGGGCTACAAGCTGGTCGACGGCGAGCGGGTGAAGCGATTCGAGCGCGGCAGCATCGCCAAGGGAGACTCGGTCAGCCCCGAAGGCTACAAACTCTCAGGGGGAGCGAGGGAGCTGAGCAACCCGGGATATATTCGCTACCCCTTCCTGAAAGAGGACTCCCAGTTCGACGACCTCACCCTGCTGGCGATTCGCAAGAAATGAAGCTCTTCTGCGCCCTGCTCATCCTGGCTGCCGGCTCTCCAGCGGGCGCCGAGACAACTTTTTGGCTCCGCAATATCGACGTGGCGTCAGTATTCTACTACTGGACGGTCCCTGGCGACCGCCCGCAACCCCAGGCGGACGTGCTTCCGCTCCTTCCCGTGGCCCCCGGCGGACGTCATGGCGTGGCCCCAGGCGAGAGGGTCCGCATCGTCCTCCCCGCGGACAGGGTGTTGGTGGGAGCCTTTGTGCCCTGGACCGAAAACCTCTCCTTCCGCACCTCGATCACCGGCGGCTACCTCCTGGCCTCGGAGGTCCCGGCCAAGGGAACCCTTCAGGTGAGCCAGAAACTCTTCGTCGCGGCTAACCAGGGTCGGCTTCTGACGGCGCCCCTGCAGCAATGGGGTCTGGCTGTGCCCCAGTTTGTCCTGGGGGGCCTGGGTGACGTCTGGGCCAAGGTCCGGGTGTCGGCCGAATGGGGCCCGGGCTTCCTCCCTGGCAACCAGCCCTGGCCGACGAACCGGCCCAAGCCCCGAACCCTCCAGGTGACGGACCGGGAAGGGGCCCTTTGGCTGAGGGTCGAGTCCTCCGTGGCCTGGGGCGCCTTCGGACCGGAAACCACGGCCTCCCTGGTGCTTCGACGGCCCGGAGCGACCCTGGAGTGGCCGCTGACCGGCGACGATGGGACCGTATGGCTCTGGAAGGAGGGCGTCGCTTCGGCGGTGGGGTGGCGGGTGGTACGAGGTTCTGAGCTGGAGTCGTGGGTGCCCTGGGACAGGCTCTCCGATGACGAAAAAGCCCTATGGCTGGGGTCCAGGCTCACGTGGTCCCTAGTCTTGGCGGACCGAACCGGCACCAGAACCCTCGATCTGGGCACCACGGCGGCCGGGGAATGGCCGTGAAGACCGCGTCGTTTTCGTGTGACCACTGCGGGGCCCAGGTCGGACTCCACGATACCCGATGCTCCCGTTGCGGGAAGGTTTTTGACGCCGTACGCTGTCCCCGGTGCGGGCACCAGGGGTCCCCTCACCAGTTCTCCAACGGATGCCCCCAATGCCACTACCTCGCGGCCCGGCCTGCACCCGCTTCCGCCGCCCGGCCTGCACCCGCTTCCGCCGCCCGGCCGGTCCACCGGTCCGTCTTCGTCCCGGTCATGGGAGTGCTCCTGGGGCTCCTCGCTCTGGCCGCCCTGGTCGCCTGGCTGTTGAGAAGAACCTAGGGTCTGCCGATGGTATTTCCAGGAGGCGCCGAGTGAAACAAGGAATTGCCGGGCTGTTATTCTGGGCGGTCACCGCCGGACTCGGGGCCCAGGCCGCCCTGCCGGATGGTTTTGGGGCCTTCCATCTGGGAATGAACCTCCAGGACCTCAAGTCCGCCCTGAAGGGCGACGCCTCGTTCCAGTACTCCGGGGAACCCGACGTCACCCTGCTCAGCCAGCCGAATACCAACCTCATCGACGTGCCCGGGCAGACCTATTTTTCCCGGGGCGTCTTTCAAATCGTCGACGGCAAACTCTACAGCATCGTCTTGGAATTGAACCTCGATGAACTGGACTACTTCACCATGTACTCGACCCTCACCAAGAAATACGGTCCTCCCACGGCCCTGGACCCGTCATCGGCCCGATGGGAGAATCCCTCGGTGCGGATGTCCCTCGAAAAGCCGGCGACGGTGAAATATTTGGACATGGCCGTTTTCCAGAAGCTCCAGAAGGAGAGCCGGACCCAAAAGGCCCTCCAGGCGCTCACGCGTGACAAATTCCTGGAAACCTTTTAGGCTGGGTCAATCTCCGCACTCGAGGTCCACATGAACCATCTGCCCAGACTCCACTCCTGGGGAACCGCCGCGTTCCTCGTCATCGCGCTTCTGACTGGTTGCGGGGCCCAGCCCCTCGCGGTCCAGACCCTTCATGTCGGCAAGGCGGCGTTCCAGACACAGATCGCAGCGACCCCCGAGGCGCGGGAACACGGTCTCATGGGCCGAACCGACCTGACCGACGACGTGGCCATGCTCTTC
>JAHFSN010000370.1 GCA_023265735.1 Spirochaetaceae bacterium
GAACGGTTTCCAGAGAATCGGTGTGGAAGAGGAGGTTGGACAGGCGCCCGTCGGCGGGGAAGGCGAGGGAGCCGAACGGAAGGGTGAAGTCCCGGGCCGGGGTGACCCAGGGGGAAAGAAAGCCCAGAAGCAGAATGAACGACAGAACGGCCAAGGCGAAGGGGAGGCCCAGGAAGGGCCGGGTATCGAGGCCCTCGCGCAGCGCTTGGTCCAAAACGGCCACATGCCGCGACCAGGACTGCCACGGACCCCTGACCGGGCGGTCGGGGACGAAGCGTCGTTCCTGGAGTCGAGTTCTCTTCTGTTTCTGCATCGGCACCTTCACGACTGTTCCCGTATGGTCAGTATCGACATCCGGAGGTCAGTTGATTAAGATGATTTCGCGTATGAAGAAAACCCTCTGGTTCCCGGTTCTGCCCCTGGTTTTGTGTGCCGCTTTCCTTTGGATGCTCCAAGGGGTGGCGCTGACACTGGTCCAGGTTCGGGGACCTTCGATGATTCCTTCGTACACTGACGGACAGATCCTTTTCGTGAACCGGCTCGCCTACGGGATTCAAGGGCCTATTATAGGAGAATACCTTTGGATTTGGAAAGCCCCGGGTTTGGGAGACCCGGTGGTCGTCCAGAGGCCCGACGCGGGACCCTTGGTCGTGAAGCGCGTGGCCGGTCTGCCGGGGATGCCCCTGGCCGTCCGAGACCACAGGCTCACCGTGGGAACCCGAACCGTCGATCTGTCGCCGTCCCAGGAATATTGGTTGCGGGCCGCCAGCCGGGTTCCCCAAGGGACCGTCTTCCTCTTGGGCGATAACCTGGATCGGTCGAGCGACAGCCGTGACTGGGGCTTCGTCCCCCTCAATGACGTGGTGGGAAGGTCGCTCTTTTGAGGTTCCCCCCCTCGATTCCCCGCCGCTATTTGGTCTTTTTCGGAATTACGGGCGTCTTCGCCCTCCTCATCTGGGGCGTGTACGCCAAGACCATGCTCTTTCCCAAACCCACGGATAGCCCGAAGTCCTCGATCCGTGCCCTTGACCGTGGGTCCATCCTGGACAGGAACGGACGGATCCTCGCGGTGTCGAGCCGGCTCGAGACGGCGACGCTCTGGAAGCCCCAGGTCAAAGACCCCGTGGCGCTGGTTCGTGCGGTGGCTCCCATTTTGGGAGAGGATCCCGAGGCCCTGGGACGACGTCTCTCCGAGGGGCCGGACTTCCAGTATTTGAAGCGCAAGCTGTCGGCCCGGGAGGCCGCCGCGTTCCGGGACCCAGCGCTCAAGGAGGCCCTCGCGGGCGTTCACCTGCAGCCCGAGGCGGGGAGGAGCTACCCCCAGTCTGACCTGGCCGCGGGACTCATCGGCTACGTGGGCCTCGATAACGTCGGCCTGGCGGGCATTGAGTACACCTACAACGATATCCTGTCTCCTCCCCTGACCGACGAAGGCTCGGACAGAGGGGGGGCCTCGGTGTGGCTGACCATCGATTCGGTCCTCCAGCACGAGGTCCAGGTCATCGCCGATCAGGCCGCCGCCCAGAACCAGGCCTCGCGGGTCAACGCCCTGGTCGCCGACGCGACGACGGGGGATCTTCTGGTGTGGGCCTCGTCGCCCGGATTCGACGCCAACCGGTTTTCGTCGGCCAGCGAGGAAGTCCGGACCAACGCCATCCTGACCCGGGCCTACGAACCGGGATCGGTCTTCAAGGTGTTTTCCCTGTCGACTCTGCTCGACGCCGGGGTGATCAAACCCACCGACCGGTTCGACGCCAACGGGTGGTACGAGCACACCGTGGCTTCCACCGGCGAAGTGATCCGCATCCACGACCTGGGCGTCTACGGGCGCCTCGACCTTGCGGGAATCCTGGAGTACTCCTCGAACGCGGGCACGGGCTACGCCTCGGACCGCATGGCTCCCGTGCCCTTCGAGCAGGGACTGCGCCGCTACGGATTTGGAGAAGTCACGGGGATCAACTTGGCTGGCGAGACACCCGGGCTGCTCCGTCCGGCGGCCACCTGGTCGGCCCGGTCCAAGCCCACCATTGCCATCGGCCAGGAGATCGGGGTGTCCGCCCTTCAGATCCTCCAGGCCGCCACGGTCCTGGCCAACGACGGGGTCATGCTCAAGCTCCACGTGGTCCGCCGCATCGTTTCACCCACGGGGGAGCTACTCACCGAAGCGGGCCGCACCGAGGTGAGGCCCGTCATCCAGGCCCAGACCGCCCAGACCATGCTGGGGATGCTCCAAAGCACCGTCGAATTGGGCACCGGAAAGCGGGCGAGGGTCCAGGGCTACGATCTGGCGGGGAAGACGGGGACGGCCCAGGTGAGGGACCCCGAAACCGGAAAGTACTCCGAGAAGTACTTCTTGGCGTCGGTGCTCCTCTTCCTCCCGGCCGAAAAGCCCCGGTACATCGTGTACGTAACCATCGAGAATCCCCTGGGGGCGAGCTACCTCGGAGGACAAATTGCCTCCCCCGTGGGCCGCTCCATCGTCGAGAAGATCATCCAGCTCCAGGGGCTCCCCAGGCAGGGCGAGGCCCTCGTGAGCCACCCCGGGTCGGCCCGGCTGGAGCTTCCCCCGGCCCTGATGGTGGGCGACGTCGTCCCGAACCTCATCGGCCTCCCCAAGCGGAGCCTGCTGCCCCTCCTCAACCGGCCGGGGCTGCGCGTTGACATCCGGGGCGAGGGCTGGGTGGTCAAACAGACTCCGGCGGCTGGGACTCCGCTGGCCGACGGCATGACAGTGACGGTCGATCTGCAATGAGCTGCCTCACGGCGAACCTGGTGGCCCTGGAAAGGGACCACCCCGAGGTGGCCGCGAGACTGAAATCGTGGCCTGCGGCTCCTCCCCGGGGGGACTGGTCGCCGGCGAAGTCCGGAGCGCCCACCGTGCGGCGTCAGGGCGTCCTCCTGGCCAGCGCCTACGACCCCGAAGGCGAGGCGCGTCGCTTCGTCCCCGAGGTGGATGCCTCGGTGGATTTCCTCGTCCTCCCCGGTGTCGCGGCCGGGTACCAGGTGGCCGCCGTGCTGGAACGGTACCCTGACCTCCCCATCGTCCTCGCTGAGTCGGACCCCGGGTGGTTCCGGGAGGTCCTGGAGCACCGGGACCTGACGGCGCTCTGGAGCCGGCGCTCCCTGGTGATTCTCCTGGGCCCCGACGCCTCTGTGGTGGGCCGCTACTTGGACCAGTTCGCCTGCGCCCGGGTCGAGACCCTGCCCTGGCGGCCGGCAGCGGCCCAGGAGGAGGCGTGGACCCAGGCGGTCGAGGAGCAGATCCAGGGCGCCCAAGCCCGGGTCGGGG
>JAHFSN010000023.1 GCA_023265735.1 Spirochaetaceae bacterium
TCGGTGGAAACCACCCCTTGGCTCCAGACCTGGACCCCGTTGACCCAGACGCGGTAGGCGCCGGGGAAGGCGCCAATTTGGAGCCCAAGACTCGTGTCGTCGAAGGTTGTGACCACAAGCTCGGCCGTGGCCGAAGGAACGGTTTCCAGTTTCCCTCCGCGGGTCGGAAAGGGTCGCTTGAGGGCCCGCGCCAGGGCTCCTCCTGTATCGAGGGGCCCCAGGGCCTGGGGCGGCCCCAAAGTACCGGGTCTCCCGCCTTCGGCGGGGGACCAAAGGATGCCGGGGTCCCAGGCCCAATCTTGGGGGATCACCGGGCTGTCAAGCTGGAAATTCCGGGTCTCGAGGGAGAGATGGCCCAGCGAAGAGACCACGGGGACAGGTTCCTTCAAGTTGGCGCAGCTGGTGGCCAAGAACACCAACCCAAGGATTCCCCCGAGCAGAGGCCGCTTCACGGGTACTTCCTCTTGAACCGCGGAACCCGGCTCTCGGCGTTCAGGGACCAGTCAGCCCGGTCTCCCCGGCTCACCGCGTGGTAGGCCCAGCCCGCGATCATGGCCGCGTTGTCGGAGCACAGGGACAACGAAGGGTAGGACACCTGCCAACCCCGCTGCTTCTTCAGGGTCGTCCGTAGGTAGGAGTTCGCGGCGACTCCGCCTCCCGCCACGACACGGGTGATTCCCGTGACCTTGGCCGCCGCCTTGACCTTTCGGATCAAGGTATCGACGGCCACCTTCTGGAAACTGGCGCAGAGGTTAGGAAGCGTCGGTTCAAATCCGGCGGCCAGGAAACGGTCCTTCTGATGAAGGACGGCCGTCTTGAGCCCCGAATAGGAGACATCAAAAGGATGGTCCCCCTTGTCGAGGCGGGCCGAGGGAAATCGAAACGCCTCGGAGTCGCCCATTTGAGCCAAATCGTCGATGACCCGCCCGCCCGGATAACCGAGGCCATAGAACTTCGCCACTTTGTCAAACGCCTCACCCACGGCGTCGTCGATGGTCGTGCCGAGGACTTCGATATCATCGAATCCGCGGACCAGAGCCACCAGAGTGTGTCCCCCCGATACGAGGAGGCCCAAATGGGGGTATTCCATCGGGGTTTCGAGCTGAACTGCGTAGAGGTGCGCCAGGATGTGGTCCACCCCGACCAGAGGTTTCCCCATGGCGAAGGACAGTCCTTTGGCAAAGCTCACGCCGACCAAGAGACTTCCCACGAGACCGGGGCGGTTGGTCACAGCGATGGCGTCAATGTCGTCGACCGAAACGCCCGCGTCCGAGAGGGCCCGTCGATACACCGACGAGACAACTTCCACGTGGAGGCGGGACGCGAGCTCCGGAACAACGCCGTCGAAGGGTTTGTGGTTCTCTACTTGGCTGTGGATGACCGATGACCTGACAATTCTGCCGTCGTCGACCACGGCCACCGCGCACTCATCGCACGACGATTCAATCCCCAGAACTGTCATCGGGGAGATCCTGGACGAGCCGGGAAACGTCCTCGAGGGAGTAACCGTCTTTGATGAGATAAGAGTAGGTGTCCAAAAGAGATTCGGCCAAGTCGGCCGACCACACCTGGCCCACGATTACCGCCCGTTGCCGGTCGGGAGAAGCGGTACGCCCTACGGGCAAGGGGAAAGGATTTGCCCCCGGTTCGTTGTCCAATCTCAAAGCAAACTCCTGGGGGACAGTGACCTTCTCTGGCGGCAAGGCCCGGGGCGAGGACCTCTGAAGAGTCGAACTGAACGGGAAATGAAGACACGCGTCAAAACTAGAATGAGACAGGCCTTTTGTTCAAGGGTTATCCGTAGAGGTATTCCTTGAGGTCGTCCTTCTGCTGACGCAGTTTTTCCAGGGCCCGAAGCTCCATCTGCCTGACGGTTTCCGCCGAAAGACCCATCTGTTCGCCGATGGTCTTCAGGGTGCTCTTCTTGTCGCCCTCGAACGCGTACCGATGGAGGATGACGTCCCTCTCCCGCTGGAGGAGGGTCCCCAGCAGGCGTTGGGTGTCCACTTCAAACTCCCGGGCAAAGCACTCGGACTCGGGCTGATAGGAGCGGTCTTCAATCAGATCGATGAGGCTCAGGGACTCGTCTCCCACCTCTTTATCGAGGCTCGTGACAGTTCCAGCCAGTTCCAGGAGGGCCAGGACCTCCTCCTTCTCCAACCTGAGGTACTGGCAAAGCGATTCCACGGTGGGGGTCTGCTTCTGGGCCGCGGCCTCGGCCAGACACGCCGTCATCTTTCTGAGGGACTCTTCCTTGCGATGCGGCAGTCGGATCATCCGGTTCTTGTTGACCAGGGCGCGGACAATCGACTGCTTGATCCACCAGGAGGCGTAGGTAGAGAACCGGACGTTCTTCCTGTAGTCGAACTTGCCCGCCGCATTGATGAGCCCGAGGTTTCCCTCCTGAATCAGGTCGAGGAAAGCTGTGCCGTAACGAGAATAGGCCTTGGCGATCTTCACGACCAGCCGGAGGTTGGCTTGGATCAGGCGCTTTCGGGCGCTTTCGTCCCCTGCCTCGACCCGCCGTGACAGCTCGAGTTCTTCCTCAAAGGTCAAAAGAGGAGTCCGGGAAATTTCCTCGAAGTACCGAGCGAGGGATTCGTCTTGCAGGTGATGTGAGCTCAAGGATTTCATGTACGGCCTCCCGAGCCCCTTAAAGCAAGAAACATGCCAAAGATTCTGTTGGGAGATACAGTTTCTAACTCATTCACGCAGTTGGAGTTGCAATATATGACTAAAAAAGCCCCCATTGGGACCAACGACCTGTCTACTTTTATTGACAACTCCCTTTCCGAAAACTATACACTCGGCTAGTATTTCCCCATGGAACTCAACGCGTACCAAGCGGCGGCCAAGACCACGGCCGTCTACACCTCGGCAGACCAGCAGTTGGTTTGTACGGTCCTGGGCCTCAACGGCGAGGCCGGAGAAGTGGCCGAAAAGATCAAGAAGGTGATCCGAGACAAGAACTCGGTGATCGAGGATACGGACCGAACCGAAATTCAGAAGGAACTGGGAGACGTCCTGTGGTATCTGGCCGTCCTGGCCGACACCCTGGGGTTGGATCTGGAATCCGTGGCTCAGATGAATTTGGAAAAATTGAGGAGCCGGTATCAGAGAGGCGCCATCCACGGTCAAGGTGACAATCGGTAATTGGGCCTGTTTCCGGGTTCTCGGCCCGGAGGATGCTGACGAGAGTCAAGTTATCTGATTTACTTGGTTGCATTCTAGCGATTCGCTCCCAGGGAAGCGGGTGAGAACCCCGCACGGTCCCGCCACTGTGTTTGCCCTTCACGGCATCAGTCAGAGCTCTGCCCGAGTCGCGCACGAACTACCTACGGTAGATAGGAAGGGTGCGATGATGGATCTCCTTGGCCCCCCCAGAAGAGGGTTCCTTCTGGCGGCGGCGCTTGTTTTGTTGTCCAGAACGGCCTGGACCCAGGCTGAACTCGATCCTCCCGAGCTCGTGGTCACGGCCAGCCGAGTGGCTGAGAGCCCCACGAAGGTTCCCGCATCGACCACCGTCGTCACGGCCGATGACATCGCTTCTCGCGGCGTCCGAACCGTGGCCGAGGCCATCCGCCTTGTCCCCGGGGTCACGGTCTCGGACCTGGGGCCCGAATCGTCTCAGAAAGCCGTTTCGCTCCGAGGATCCACCACCAATGAGGTCCTCGTCCTGGTCGACGGCGTCCGGGTCAACAACGCCCTCTCCGGTTTGGCAGACCTCGGGGGCCTCACGGTGGAAAACGTGGAAAGGATCGAGGTGGTCCGCGACGGAGCCAGCGCCCTGTTTGGGGGCGACGCCGTCGGGGGCGTCGTCCAGATCATCACCAAAAAGCGCCCGTCGCCGCTGCGTTGGGGCGTGGAGAACGGGGGCTACCTGCCCTCGTCCCGGATGATCGGGTACGGCACCAGCAAGGTCAAGTCGGAGGCGAGCCCATCGTCTCTGGTCGACAGCCAGAAGGCGTGGTTTTCGTGGGCCCCGTTGGCCGGGGACGTCGTCTTCCGCACCTCGGGGAGCCTGGCCCGGGCGACCAACGCCTACACCTTCACCGACGCCAACCTCGAGCGGCGCCAGCTGCAGAACGCCGCCAGCTGGTCTCCCGCGGGGTCCCTGGGCGCCACCTGGCCCTGGGCGGGGGGCTTGGTGAGCGCCGACCTGGCGGGTTCGTACAGTTCCTCGGGAGTGCCGGGGAGCCAGTCGAGCTCGACGATCTCGGCGGCATCCGAGGAGGACTCCAAGGGGCGCGTTTCCCTCCGCTACTCGGGGGACCGCTTTCTGACCGACGCCCTGACCCTGGATGCCACCCTGCACTCGGAGTACACGGGAATCGACTACACCGACCCCAACGCCCCGGCCAACGATGGGCACCACAAGGTGATCACGGTCGGCCTCGACACCCAGCAGACCTGGACTCTCTCGGAAAAGCAGTCCCTGGTCTACGGAACCTCGGGCACCGTGACCCAAGCACAGAGCAACACGTTTGGCTCGCCCCGGCGCGTCTCGACCGGCGTTTTTCTGGAGCCGGTGGTGGAGGACGGACCGTGGTCGTGGAGACCCGCCGTGCGCTACGACTACGTTTCGGACTTCTTCGTCCAGGCGCCGCTCTCCGGACTGGGGGCCACCCTCGCCGTTGCCTACCGATTGACGGACTCCGACGTCGTGAAGACCAATCTGTCGCGGTCGTACCGGGTTCCCAGTTTTGAGGATCTGTACTGGCCCACCGCCTCGGGAGCCTCGGGCAATCCCCGGCTGAAGCCCGAGTCCAGCTACTCGGCCGACCTAGGCTGGGAGAGACGGAACGGGGCCCTCACCTACCGGGTGGTGGCCTTCGCCCGGTACGCCACCGATATCATTCTCTGGCAGCCCGGGGACGATGGGGTTTGGCGGCCCACCAACTATGGAGCCGGGCTCTACCCCGGCGTCGAGCAGGAGCTAACGGTCCAGCTCGGGGGTCCCTATGCCCTTTCGGTGAGCCACACGCTCCTGTACTCGTACCTCCTCTCCGACGGCGTCACCTGGGCCGACGACAAGCGCATCCCCATGGTTCCGATCCACACCCTGGGGGCGACGATCCGGTCCTCGGGGCAGCCCCTGGAATGGTCGGTGTCCCCCCGGTACACGAGCCTGAGGTACACGAGCGCCGCCAATGCCGCCTCCCTGGCTTCGTCCTTTGTCGCCGACGCCCTGGTCCGCTGGAACTTCACGCCCCAGTCGTCGGCGTACTTCGCCGTGGACAACCTGTTCGACGAGCAGGTGCAATCCGTTCAAGGCTACCCCCTGCCCGGTACCCGGCTCCGGGTCGGCTACGAGGCCCAGTTGTGAGCCTCCCTCAACTTTCCTCAAGGAAAAATGATATGAACCCCTTTGCATTGACCGCTGGCCTTCTCATTCTCTTCGCGGCAATTTCCTCGTGCTCGAATCCGGCCGCCACCACGACGAACAATACCGACTACAAGAGGTATCTGTATTTGACGGAATGGACAAATGGACGTGTGTTCTACTATGACCCGACAACGCGCTCCGTTTCATCCTCGAGTCTGGTTACCACCGCTCCCGGCGCAGGTGAAATCAGGTTCTATCGCGGCATCGGATACGTCGCCGTAGGATCTGGAACTGGGGGCGTCTATTACTTCAACCCAGCAGATTCCTCGCCGATCGCAAGATTGCTTCCTGGGTCGGCATCTCTGAATGCAGAGTATTTTGCCTTCGCCAGTGCCACAAAGGCCTATTTTAGCACCGTGGCTCCACTGAATAACGGGACTATCGTTAACAGCGGAAGCATCTATGCGTTTAATCCGTCCAACCCCAACGCCGGAGCAACCCAGATCATCGGGCTTCCGGACAAGTACTGGCAGGAGATTGTCATCGGTAGTGATGGGATGCTTTATGCCACCGAGAACCTCGACCAAAGTGTTGTCCGAATCAACCCGGAGTACAACACCGTGGCGGCGACTTTTCATACCAGTCAAACAGGACCCACGGGATTGGCGGTAGGCAGCTTCGATGGTCAAGCTGGAGTGTTTGTGGCAAATACTGGGGGATCAATCGATTTTGTCGCCAATTCCCCATTCACAGGGTCTGCGACAACCGTAGCCACATATTCAATCTCGCAGTTTTATCCTGCCAGGATGGTTCAGCTACCGAATGGGAGCCTGGTCGTCGTTGGTTCCCAGTCCTCTTCCCCCTATAATGGGCATACCTACCTGGTGACGGTCTCTGGTGCCAACGTCAGTTCCGGTGAAATCAAGGCCAACAACGCGTCCTTTGGCGGGAATTTCAGTATCGCCCATGATGGCGATAATGACCTAACTTATGTTCCAACCAACATGTACAATACGAGCAATTCTTTGTACGTGTTCAACGGCGCAGGAGTTCAGAAGTCCTTCAGTCCAGTTTCCATGGCACCGTCAGCCGGAAATCTCTCCAACGTCGCCTTCTACCAAGACTGATCCTACAATGGAGCCCAGATGAAACTGCTCTTCCCCATCCTGATCATCCTGGGCGCCTCCGCCCTCTTTGGCCAGTCTAACTTTCCCGTCACGGTGAAGGACGCCAAGGGCTTTTCACTCACGGTTCCGGCCGCCCCCCGGGCCATCGTGTCGCTGACCCTGGCCACCGACGAACTGCTCCTCGACCTGGTAGAACCGTCTCGGCTTAAGGCCATCGACACCTTCGCGGCGGACCCGGGTATCTCGAATATTGCGGCCTGGGCCAAAACGTTCCCCACGAGGATCACCGGCGATAAGGAAGCGGTCCTGGCCCTGCGGCCGGATCTGGTCCTCGTGGCGGACTGGAAGGACAAGGAGTTCGTCCAGACCCTTCGGGACGCCGGGACGCCCTTGTTCGTGTTCCGGGCCCCCCGGAATTTTGACGAGCTGACAGCGGCCATCACCGAGCTGGCCCAGTTGGTGGGAGAACCCCAGAAGGGCCGCCAGCTGATCGCCAAGATCCAGGCGCGGCTGGCAGCGGTGGCCGACAAGACCAAGAGGCTGGGACCCGGCCCGCGCCCCTCCCTCCTCTTCTATTCGTTTTCGGGAAGCACCTACGGAAGAGGAACGAGCGCCGACGCCCTGGTCACCGCTGCGGGGCTGGTCAACGCCGCCTCGCGGGCAGGACTCTCGGGGTGGCCCACCCTGTCCCGCGAACAGCTCCTCCTCCTGGACCCCGACATCATCGTGCTTCCGTCGTGGGATTACGAGGGAAAGACCGACTCGGCCGCCCAGCGTCATCGGTTCATGGCCGACCCCGCCCTGGCCGGCCTCAAGGCCATCCGAAACGACCGCGTCCTCGTCCTCGACGACCGCCACCTCGACTCCACCAGCCAGTACATGGTCGACGGTGTCGAGGACCTGGCCAGGGCCGCTTGGCCTGGACTGTGGGGAAGCTCCCCGTGAACCGGGGCCGGTGGGCCCTCGGGGGTCTCGCGGTGGCCTTGGCCGTCGTGATGGTGTGCGCCACCGCCGTGGGTACCGTGGGTGTCCCGCTCTCGGCCACGGGGGGAGCCCTCCTACGCGCCCTTGGAATTCCCAACGGCTCAGACCCCCAGTGGGACGCCATCATTGTCCTGGTGAGGCTTCCCCGGGTCCTGGGGGCGGCCCTGGTCGGCGCGGCCTTGGCCACGGCGGGCGCCGCCCTTCAGGCCCTGCTGCGCAATCCGCTGGCCGACGCAGGGCTTCTGGGAGTCTCGGGAGGGGCGGGGTTTGGGGCGGTGACGGCCATCGGCTTCGGAATGGCGGCCCAGGGCGTTTGGTGGACCCCGCTCTTCGCCGTTGTCGGCGCCCTGACGGCCGCGGCCCTCATCCTGGGACTCTCGTTTCGGGCGGGCCGCCTGTCGGTGTTCACGGTGTTGCTGGCGGGCATTGCCGTCAGCGCGTTCTTCGGGGCCGCCACGTCGCTGGTGCTCACCTTCGTGAGCCGCGATAGTGTCCTCCACTTCGTGTTCTGGGCCATGGGAAGCCTGGCCAGCGTTCGGTGGGACCCCCTGGCCTTGGCAGCGGGCCCCGTCCTGGCGGGAGCGGCGGGGCTTGCCCTGGCCGGCCGCCACCTGAACCTTCTCCTCTTGGGAGACGTGGAGGCCCGATCCCTCGGCGTCGACGTTGTTCGGACCCGGCTCGTCCTCCTGGTCCTCGTGGCCGTGGTCACGGCCGGCGCCGTGTCGGTGGCGGGCCCCGTGGGTTTCGTGGGGCTCATGGTCCCGCCCATGCTCCGGTTGCTCGTCGGCCCCGACAATAGGCTCCTGGTCCCCGCCAGCGCCCTGGGAGGTGCCGTCTTCCTCGTAGTCTGCGACCTCTTGGCCCGGGTGATCCTGCCGGGCCAGGAGATCTCGGTGGGCATCGTCACCGCCCTGGTGGGGGCTCCGTACTTCCTGTTCCTCCTCCTGCGCCGGGGTGCCCAGGAGGGTGCGCCGTGACCCCCGCCCTGGAGGTCCGGGACCTGGGGTGTACCCTCGATGGCCGCCCCATCCTCGACGCCGTGGCCTTCTCGGCCTCCTTGGGCGAGCTGGTGGGCGTGATAGGCCCCAACGGGGCCGGAAAGTCCACGCTTCTCCACGCCTTGGCAGGGCTCCTCCCCTCGACGGGCTCGGTCCTGGTCTCGGGACGGCCCCTGAGGTCGCTCTCGACGGCCCACCGGGCGCGGCTGATGGCCCTCATGCCCCAGACCTCACCGTGGAGCTTCCCGTTTCCCGCGTGGGACGTGGTCATGATGGGACGGCACCCCTACCACAGAAGCTTTCAGGCGGAGACGGCCGACGACAGGCGCGCCGTCGAAGAGGCCTTGGCCCTCACCGGAACCACGGAACTTTCCCGGCAGCCCGTCACCCGGATGTCGGGCGGTGAACGCCAAAGGGTGCTCTTTGCCCGGACCCTGGCCCAGGAAACCGGGATTCTGCTCCTGGACGAACCGACGTCGAGCCTTGACCTCTCGTTCCAAGACCGGATGTTTTCCGTGGCCCGCGACCGGGCCCATGGGGGCCGGCTCGTCCTGGCGGCGGTCCACGATCTCCGCCTAGCGGCTCGCTTCTGTCACAGGCTGGTGCTCATGGCCCGGGGGCGGATCCTCGCCGAGGGCTTCCCGGAAGACGTGCTCACCAGCGGGAGCCTTCGGGAGGCCTACGGGGTCCCCATCGAGGTCTACCGCAATCCGGTGACGGGTTCTCTGGACTGCTACGTCTCCAAGATGCCCTGAGGAAGGAACCCTGGGTCACGGATCGGCGGCCGTTGACACCCGGCTTTGTCCCGAACAAGATGAGGCGCCCCTCCAAGGAGTCTCCCATGCCCGCTCCCGCCCCGAAGGCCCTGGCCCTGGACTTTGGAAAAGTCCTCACCACGTCCCCCGACTACACGACCTATGCGGCCCTCCAGAAACGTCTAGGGGTCTCGGCCCAAGCCTTCGGAGAAGCTTGGGCTAGGCATCGCCACGAGTACGACCGCGGTCGTCACGACGCCCTGGCGTTCTGGTCTCTCGTCTTGGACGAAACTGTCCCCGGAATCGACGCCCAAACGGTCCAGACCCTGGTGCCCGAGCTCACCGATGCCGATTTTGCCTGTTGGGACCAACCCCGTTGGGACTTCCACCGGGTCGTCCAAGCCGCCCTCGACGACGGTGTTCCCGCTGCCATCGTCAGCAACATGCCCCCGAGGCTGGGCCCTCGGTTCGTCGCGAAGTGGTCTTGGCTCCAGCGTATCCCCTACCGCTTCTTCTCGGCAGAAATCGGGTTGGTCAAGCCCGACGAGGCATTCTACCGGCACGTCCTGGAAAGGACAGGCTGGGACCCCGGCCTGGTCCTCTTCGTCGACGATCTTCCGGCCAACGTGGAAGCCGCGGCGCGGCTGGGTTTCCAGACCCTTCTGTTCACCGGCTCGGACGAGGATCTGGACACCGTGGCCCGCTGGGCAAGGTCGTAGGACGGATTCCGGGGGGTCCTTCCCCTTGCCACGATGCCCCCCTCCGCTTCATAATTCGAATGATGATGTGTTCGTGTGCCCAGAATCATGACTAGTGCGCCCAAACGCCAGAACGTCGCGTTGACGGTGGGCGCCATCGGAGTCGTGTTCGGAGACATCGGGACTTCGCCCCTCTATGCGCTCAGGGAATGCATGGTTCCCGAGAGAGGTGTCCCCCCCACCCCGGAAAACGTGATTGGCATCGTTTCTCTCCTCTTGTGGACGCTGACCTTGGTTGTCTGCATCAAGTACCTGGTGTTTGTTCTCCGGGCGGACAACAGGGGAGAGGGCGGAATCCTGGCCCTGATCAGCCAAGTGACTGCCATCCTTCCCAAGAAGACGGGACCGGCTTTCCGCGTCGTCGGTGTCGTGGGAGTGATTGGAGCCGCCCTCCTCTACAGCGATAGTGTGCTCACACCGGCCGTCACGGTGTTGTCGGCCATCGAAGGACTCCAGGTGATTACGCCGGTCTTTGACCCCTGGATCGTCCCCATCGCTCTGTTCATTCTCCTCGTCCTTTTCGCGTTCCAGTCGGGAGGAACGGGCCGCATCGCCCGGTTCTTTGGCCCCATGCTCATGGTTTGGTTTGTCACGATTGCCGTCCTCGGCGTCGGGTCCATCGCCAAGTCGCCCGAAATTGTGAATGCCCTGAACCCTTGGTACGCCGTGCGCTTCGTTGCCCAAAACTGGGCCCTGACGTTTGGCATTTTGGGCTCGGTGTTCCTGGCCATGACCGGGGCCGAGGTGCTCTACGCCGATATGGGCCACTTCGGCAAGGCGGCCATCCGCAAGGGCTGGTTCTTCCTGGTGTATCCGGCCCTGATTCTCAACTACCTGGGTCAAGGGGCGTCTCTTCTGAGCACGGGGGGCCACACCGACAACCTCTTCTTCCAGTTGGCGCCCTCCTGGTTCCAGTACCCCCTGGTCGTCCTGGCCACCATCGCCTCCATCATCGCCAGCCAGGCGGTGATCACCGGCGCATTTTCGTTGGCTCGTCAGAGCATCCAGCTGGGCTTCTGGCCCCGGATGCAGGTGCGGCACACCAGCGACCGAACCATCGGTCAGGTGTACGTGCCCTTCATCAACTGGGTGCTCATGTTGGGGACGGTGGCGCTGGTCCTCACCTTCCGTCATTCGGGAAACCTGACCAACGCCTACGGCATCGCGGTCTCGGCAGACATGCTGATTACGTCGGTTCTGATGCTCTACCTCGGACGGCGACGCTGGAACGTTCCGTGGCCCCTCCTGGTTCTGCTGGGGGCCGTCTTTCTGACCGTAGACATGACATTCTTCTCGGCCAACGTGGGCAAGATCCTGATGGGCGGCTGGATTGTCGTCCTCACGGCGGTATTGATCATCGTCCTCATGAAGACCTGGCGCGACGGAAGGGCCGTCTTGAGGCAGATCGTGGAAACCAGCATGCTCTCCCTCGAAGATTTCCTCCAGAGTCTGGAGCTTTCAGCTCCCCTTCGGGTGAAACGGACAGCGGTATTCCTGGCCGGAAACCCCCGGGGTGTCCCCACGGCCCTCCTTCACAACTTGAAGCACAACCGCGTTCTCCACGAATTGACCCTGATTGTGTCGGTCCAGACGCTGGAGCGTCCCCGCGTTTCCGATGACCAGCGGGCCGAGGTCAAGTCCTGGGGCCACGGGATCTGGACCGTCACCCTGAACTTTGGCTTCAGCGAACTCCCCGACGTTCCCCTGGCGTTATCGGCTCTCCAGATACCGGGCCTCGCGTTCAATCCCAACCAGACGACCTACTTCCTGGGCAGGGAATCCTTGGTCGTGACGAACCGAAAGCGGACCATGAGCCTGTGGCGCAAGAAGTTGTTCGGGTTCATGTCCCACAATGCGCTGGCGGCCACCACCTTCTTCCGCCTGCCGGCCAATCAGGTCGTGGAGATCAGCGCGCAGACCGAATTGTGAGGAATTTCTCAGACTTTCGGGACGATTTGGGGAGATGGCTTCTTCCCGTTGTCCAATGAAGAGATTAGATTGTGTACAAGGAGAAAGCCGTGGGAGTTGGCATCATTGGAACCGGATACTACGTCCCCTCCCGGATTCTGACC
>JAHFSN010000371.1 GCA_023265735.1 Spirochaetaceae bacterium
CCGACCAGAAGGTGTTCTACGACCCCGACAAGGCTTCGGCCCGGGTGAAGGAACACGTGCAAAACTTTCTCTTCAACCGCAGACAGCACGCGGCGCGCATTACTGAAGCCGGGCTGGAAGGAGTACCGCTCCTCGTCAGCCCCTTCGACGCCGAGCTCTTCGGCCACTGGTGGTTCGAAGGAGTCGCCTGGCTGGATGTGTTCTTCCGACAGGTGGCCGAACCTTCGAGCGGACTGAACCTTGTGACCCCTTCCGAGGTCATCGCCTCGGGGGCCGAGTTCCAGAAGACCGAGCTGGCCTTCAGTTCCTGGTCGGCCGGAGGGTACGCCGAAGCCTGGCTTGACGGCTCCAACGACTGGATCTACCGGCACACGTTCAAGGCCGTCGAGAGGATGGTCGAACTGGCAGGGAGGTTCCCCGACGTCCAGGGCCGCAAGCAGCGCGCCCTCAACCAGGCCGCCCGGGAAGTGCTGCTGTCCCAGGCCTCGGACTGGCCCCTGATCATCAAATCGGGGACCACCGTGGGCTACGCTGAACGGCGGGTCAAGGAACACATCGCCAACTTCACCAGGATCTACGATTCGCTGTCCTCGAACACCATGGACACCGAGTGGCTCACGACCCTGGAGAAGCGGAACAACCTGTTTCCGGATTTGGATTATCGCGTCTTCCAACGCAAACCGTAGGGCTCGGATCTCGGCGTTTTGGCGTCGCCTCGGGGCCTCGCCCGTCCTCGGCGTACTTCCAGTACGCCTGTGGGTGGCTCAGCCCCTCGGCTTAGCCAAAACACCGATCTCCTTCGCCCAGTTCTACATGGGCTTCGCTTCGCTCGCCGTCGGGTTCGGCATCCGGACTCACACGGTTTTGCTTCGCTCGCCGGGGGGATGGTCCTCTATGTTGTGGAATTTGCTGGCAAAGCGGTAGTTGGAGCCATTTTTGGGCCTGAATTTATCTCCCAATCAGTCTTTTTTTCTCGGTTCTTTCTGAAGTAAATTCAGAATTCTGCCCCGGGGCCCCCCTTTTTTCCTCAAATCCCTCCATTGCCTTAACGCCGGTGTAGCACTCGGCGGGACTTCCACATTATTTCGCGTTTTTTGGTCCACTCGATTCGGTTGACAGGGAATTTTCTGTGTCTATTATGGTGGGGGGTGGGGAAAAGTGGGAGAATTTAGGAGAAAGTGGTAGAACAGGATGATGACAGGGGAGTTCAGAGCCGCTCTGGACGAAAAAGGCAGACTACTGATTCCGACCAAACTCAGGTCGGAGATTACCGGGGATGCCGTTGTTGTCACCAAGAGCGTCGATGGATGCCTCTGGATGTTCACCCTCTCCAACTGGGAAGTGTTCTCCCAGTCGCTCCAGGGCTCGGTGGGAATGTTCAGCCAGCGGGATTTGATGATCCAGCGGCGCATCATCGGCAGCGCCATGGAGCTCGACGTCGACAAGGCCGGGCGCATCGGGATTTCGGCGCTCCAGCGGGAGTTCGCCGGCCTCACCAAGGACTGCCTGCTCATCGGCCTGGGGAACTTTGTGGAAATCTGGGACGAGGCGGCCTACGAGGCGTACACGAAGGCCACCGAGGAGAGCTTTGGTCCGGCGGTCCAGAGCCTCAACCTTTCGCCATGGGCGAAACCGTGATGGAAATTCGACACCGGCCCGTGATGCCGGAGGAAGTGATGACCTTGGCCGCCGCCGACGGCCTGGTGGTCGACGGGACGACGGGGGAGGGCGGCCACAGCGAGCTGTTTCTCGAACGGTTTCCCGGGTGCCGGCTGATGTGTTTGGACGCCGATGCCGAAATTCAGAAGAAGGCCAAGGAACGGCTGGCGGTCTGGGGAGACCGGGTCCGGTTCGTCCGTGGCTGGTTCGACGAGGTGTTCGCCGATTGGCAGGGCGAACGGCCCCGGGTGGTGCTCCTGGATCTGGGGATCTCGGTCTACCACTTCGAGGAGAGCGGCCGGGGATTTTCCTTCCGGGGCGACGAACCGCTGGATATGCGGCTCGACGGCTCGGCCGGGGAGAGCGCGGCCGAGGCAGTGAATTCGTGGTCCGAGGCCGAGCTGGCCCGGGTGATCTGGACCTATGGCGAAGAGCCTCTGTCCCGACGGATCGCCCGGAGGCTCGTCGAGGCCCGGCAGGTGGAACGGATTGAAACGGCCAAGCAGTTGGCCGATAGGATCTGGGAGGCTGTTCCACCGGCCAAGCGCCACGGCCGGATCCATCCGGCGACCAAGACCTTCCAGGCGCTGCGCATCGCCGTCAACGGCGAGCTCGACCGCCTGGAGAGGGTGTTGGGGGCGGCCTTCCGGGTTCTGGAGCCCGGGGGCCGATTCTGCGTCATCACCTTCCACTCGCTGGAAGACCGGGCGGTGAAGACGTTTTTTCGCGAGGTGTCGAAGGCCTGCATCTGCGGACCCGAGATCGCCCGGTGCCAGTGCGGGGGAAAGCCCCTGGCCCAGGATCTGACGAGGCACCCTGTGGTGCCGGGAGACGAGGAAGTGGAGCTGAATCCGCCGTCCCGGAGCGCCAAGCTTCGGGCCATTCGCAAGTTGAGAGAAACCAGGAGGGACGCATGAACCGCAAGCTACTACTCTTTTGTGCCGCCTCGCTTCCGATTTTTCTTCTGGCGACCATCGTTCAGGCGGTTCAGTTCCAGGATTTGGAGCGCGACGTGGTGCTCAAGGAAAGGCAGCAGGCCGCTTGGGTCGAAAAGAACAAGAAGGTGCTGGCCGGAGTCACCGTGCTCAGCTCCCCCGGCCGCATCGAAGACTTGGCCCAGAAGGACCCAGGGCTGGAGTCCGTGGGGCCCGAGAAGACCCTTAAGGTTCGGTTCCAATCCGGCCAGGGGGAGTCGCGGTGAGATGGTCGTTGTCGCATTGGAAGGAAGTCTTTCCCTTGGCTCAGTTTGAGGGAGATCTTTCGGCTCTGGAATCGGTTCAGTCGTTCTTCATCGATAGCCGGAAAGCCGTCGAAGCGGGGATGTTTGTGCCCCTGAAGGGCGAACACACCGACGGCCATCGGTTCCTGAGCTCGGTTTGGGCCTCGGCCTGCCGGGCTTCGTTCTGCCAGACCTCCGAGTGGGCTGCGTTGAAGGCGTCGGTGCCCGCCCATGCCGCCGTCGTCGTGGTCCCCGATGTCCTCGAGGCCCTCTCGGCCTTCGCAGCGGCCCACCTCGATGATTTTCCCGCCACGGTTCGGATCGGCGTCACCGGAAGCAACGGAAAGACCACCACCAAGGAGCTCCTGGCCGCGGCCCTCTCGGTCTTCGGCAAGACCTTCTGG
>JAHFSN010000372.1 GCA_023265735.1 Spirochaetaceae bacterium
CGGGCCCGTCCCTCTTGGGCCGGGCCCCTGGACACCCTTCAGAGACAAGCCAACAGAGGAAGGAGATACCATATGGCTGTTAACCCCATTGATGTGAAAAAACTGCGCGACCAGACCGGGGCCGGCTGCGGCGATTGCAAGGACGCCCTCGAGAAGGCCGCCGGAGATTTCCACGCTGCCGAAAAGATTCTCAAAGAAAAGGGACTGGCCGCGGTCGCCAAGCGCGCCGGTCGATCGGCCACCGAAGGCCGGATTTTCACGGCCGTCCTCGGCAAGAATGCCGGCGTCCTCGAAATCAGCTGCGAAACCGACTTCGTGGCCCGAAATTCCGATTTCGTGTCCACCGGCCAAGCCATCCTCGACGCCCTGGTGACCTCGGGGGCCCAGGCCCCCGACACCGCCGCCGATGCCAAGCTCAAGGAGCTGGCCGCCAAGACCAAGGAAAACCTCAGCCTCAAGACCTACAAAACCCTCTCGGCCTCGGCGGGAGAGACCATCGTTCAGTACATCCACGGGGAGGGCCGGATCGGCGTTCTCGTCAAGCTGAAGGTGGAGGACGCCGCCAAGGCCGCCGATCCCAAGGTTCAGGCCTTTGGGTTCGACCTGGCCCTCCACGCCGCCGCCTTCAACCCAACCTATCTGAACCGCACCAAGGTTGACCAAAGCTGGCTCAAGGAACAGGAAGAGATCATGCGGGTTCGGGATGCCGACCAGCTCAAGGGCAAGCCCGACAACATCGTCGCTGGCATCATGAAAGGAAAGGTCGACAAATTCCTGAAGCAGATCAGTTTCGTGGACCAGCCCTTTGTGAAGGACGACAAGATCACCGTGACCCAGGCCGCCGAAAAGATCGGGAAAGAACTGGGAACCAAGGTCGAACTCGTTGACTATGCCTACGTCCAGATTGGCGTCGAAGCCTGATCTGAACTTCGTTCCTTGAGAGGGGGGCTCCGAACCAAAGGAGCCCCTCCGCCTTCCGGGAGGAAACCGTGTCTGCTGCCATCAAAGCCGATGCCGAAGCCAAAATGAAGAAAAGCGTAAAGGGACTGCATGACGAGTATGCCCTCTTGAGGACGGGCCGAGCCAGTCCAGCGCTGTTTGAAAAGCTGCCCGTCGAATACTACGGAACGAAGACTCCGTTGAGTCAGGTTGCCAACATCTCGGTTCCTGAGGCCAGGATGGTCGTGATCCAGCCCTGGGACAAGGGCGTCATTGGCGACATTGAAAAGGCCATCTTGGCCAGCGACCTCAGCCTCACGCCCAGCAATGACGGAAAGGTCATTCGCATCAATATTCCCCCGCTCAATGAGACCCGCCGTAAGGAGCTCGTCAAGCAGGCCAAGGCCGTGGCCGAAAACTACCGGATCGGCGTTCGGAACGTCCGACGGGACGTCAACGACGCGTACAAGAAGCTCCAGAAAGACGGGGATTTGACCGAGGACGATGTGAAGAAGGCCCTCGATGAGATCCAGAAGATCACCGACCAAACGATTCGGGACATTGACCGGATCGCCGGCGAGAAAGAAAAGGAAATTCTGGAAGTCTAGATGGTTGGACCAGAGCCCCTCCCCGCTCATGTGGGTATCATCATGGATGGCAACGGGAGATGGGCTCAGCGGCGAGGTTCCAGCCGTTCGGAGGGTCACAAAGAGGGCCTGAAGGTGGCCAAACGGATCACCAAGGCGGCGTCGGACCGGGGGATCCGTTTTCTGTCCCTGTACGTGTTTTCCACGGAGAACTGGAAGCGCACGGAGCAGGAAGTGTCCTACCTCATGGTGCTGCTGAAGAGCCACCTGCTCAAGGAATGGGACTTCTACCGGGAAAACCGGATCAGGGTTGTCCATTCGGGGGATGCCGGGGGATTGCCGGCCGAAATTCAAGCTGACCTGCGACAGGTGCAGGACGACACCTCCGGATTTGACGGATTGACGGTAAACCTTGCCATCAACTATGGGGGCCAGGACGAGATCCTCCGATCCTTTCATCGCTGGCTCGAGACCCCCGATAGGCCCAACCTTGACGCCAGCACGTTCCAGCGATACCTTGACCAACCGAGTCTTCCTCCCGTAGATCTGGTCATCCGAACGGCGGGCGAAGTCCGGCTCAGCAACTTCCTCCTCTGGGAATCGGCCTATGCGGAGTTCTACTTCTCGCCGAAGACTTGGCCCGAGTGGACGGAGGACGATTTCCTGCAGGCTCTCAACGAGTATCAGAATCGACAACGGAACTTCGGGGGACTCCATGAATAAGGTGCTGATTCGAGTCCTCCTCTTCGTGATCGGGCTTCCAGCCGTCCTGGGGCTTGCCCTCTGGAACTGGCAGGTCTACCTGCCTCTGGCCCTGGTCGCGACGGTTGTTTCGGCGTTCGGGGCCGATGAGACCGCGGCTCTTTTTCGCCAGAAGGGCGTGGCCCTGAACCGTGTGCTCCCGTTTCTCCTGGGAGCCCTCCTTCCTTTCCTGGCCTACCTGGAAAACCGCCACCTCCTTTCCGCCGAGGAAAGCTTCGGGATCACCACCGCGGTCCTCATCATCGTCTTGATCCGGCAGGTCTTCACCAACTCTGAGGAACGGCTCGAGGCCGCCTTGCCCAAGGTGGGTGGGATGGTCTTCACCCTCTTTTATCCAGGTTTGTTCCTCTATTTCTTCCTGAAGATTCCTTCCCTCCCCGATTCGGCCTTCCTGACACCCATCTTCCTAGCCGCTACGTTTGGCAACGACGCCTGGGCCTGGCTTTTTGGCACCCTCTGGGGCCGCTGGTCGAAGCGCCCGTTTCGGGTCAGCCCCTCGAAGAGCAACATTGGGTTTCTGGGAGGGGGCCTGGCCACCCTGCTCATCTTTGGCGCGAGTTTTTTCCTGTTCCCCGGGGCCCTTGGTCACCAGCTATGGCTCGTGCTCCTCGTCGCCGTCCTGTTTGCCCTCAGCACCATTCTGGGTGACCTCTTCGAGTCGAGCCTCAAGCGCAGCGCCAAGGTCAAGGACTCGGGAAACCTCATCCCCGGCCGGGGCGGCATCCTCGACTCCATCGATTCGCTTCTCTTTTCCGCTCCGCTGTTTTATTTTTTCCTGCAGTACGGGAGATTCTAGGTGGATACACTTCTTTTCATTCTCATCGGACTCGTGGGCCTCAGCCTCATTGTGGTCATCCACGAAGCGGGGCACTTTATTGTGGCCCGGTGGATGGGCGTGGAAGTCGAGGCCTTCGCAGTAGGCTGGGGCAAGGTGCTCTGGGCCTGGAAACCCGGCAAGACTGAATACAGGATCTGCCTGCTGCCCCTGGGCG
>JAHFSN010000373.1 GCA_023265735.1 Spirochaetaceae bacterium
TACTTCGGAGTGAATGAGCACATTCGCGGCGTCGCGGGGCGAGAAATCGGGCAAAATGGGAACGACCACAAAGGGGCCCGTCGTGACGGCCAGATAGACCACGCCCCAACCGGGATGGTTGGACGACCAGATGGCAATCTTGTCGCCGGCCGAGAGTCCGGAACGAAGAAATTCCCCTTGGACAAGCCGGACCCTTCTCTCCACCTCCTTGAAGCTCCAGGGATCGCCGTCGACCCACCCGAGGGCGGGAAGATCTGCGTGGCGGCGGACCGCCTCAGTCCAGACACGGTGGATGGTCATGGGGATAAGATTACACCGGCAGGGGCCGTTGGGGAAGACATTTTTGAGATAAGGACGCCGCTGGACACCGATCGCCTTTGGGCGCTAATCTTGGCCGATGACTACCTTCTTGGCACGGTGGAGGGCCGTATCTCCCGATCTTCGCCGATTCTTTTGGGGGACTTTTCTCTTCGGACTGGCCTCCGCGTGCTTCGATTCGGTGTTCAACAACTTCCTCCACACCCGATTTGACCTCAACGCTTTCGGCAGAACTTTCCTGGAACTGCCCCGAGAAACCCCGGGTCTTCTGACGGTGGTCTTCGCCGGTTTGCTCTTTTTCATCGGGAGCCGGAGGAGGGCCGCCTGGGCCCTGGTGTTCTGCGCCGGGGGTTTGGCCCTGCTGGGGACGGTCAGCCTCAGCTACGGCGCCATGCTGTGCTGGCTGTTTCTCTTCAGCATGGGTCAGCACCTGTGGCTGCCCCTCAGCTCGAGCATCGGGATGGAGCTAGCCACCGCCGGGGGAGACGGCCGGCGGCTGGGCCAGCTGAACGCGGTTCGAAACGCCGCGGCCATCGTGGGGTCCGGGCTCATCTTCGTCCTTTTTCTCCTGTTCCCCCTCCCCCTCGAGGCCGGCTTCTGGGTCGGTTCCGTGGTCTTTCTGGCCGGCGCCCTCCTCCTCTTCCGGCTCACCCCCGACGCTCCGCATCGGGCCCATGTGTACTGGAACTTCCCCAAGGAATACCGCCGGTTCTTCGCGCTGACCGTTCTCTACGGGTCGCGGAAGCAGATCTTCCTGACCTTTGCGCCGTGGGTGCTGGTGTCGGTGCTGGGCCAGCCCGTCACCGTGATCGCCATCCTTCTGACCATAGGCGGCGTCCTGGGCATTCTCTTTCAGCCGCTCCTGGGTCGGGTCATCGACCGATGGGGAGAGAAGGTCGTCCTGGCCCTCGAGGCGTTCCTGCTCATTTTCGTCTGCGCCGCCTACGCCCTGGGTCCCCTCGTGCTCCCGCCCTTCTGGGCCCTCATGGTAGCGTCGGCGTGTTTCCTGACCGACCAAATCCTGATGTCGGTGGGGATGGCCCGGGCGACGTACCTGAAAAAGATCGCCCGGAATCCCGAGGAAGTGACGCCTACGCTGACCATGGCCGTCTCGGTGGATCACGTCTTCAGCATCAGCGTCGCCCTGGGAGGCGGTGTCCTCTGGTTCGCCT
The DNA here is from genome assembly GCA_023265735.1 of Spirochaetaceae bacterium. GTDB lineage: Bacteria > Spirochaetota > Spirochaetia > JABEVK01 > JABEVK01 > JAIFLN01. The sequence goes on from JAHFSN010000373.1 coordinate 1,491, forward strand.
TTGGATTTTGGACCGTATTCGTCTTTGGGGCATGCATCGCCTGCGTGAACCTGGCCACGGCCCTGGGCATCCGCATGCCCGCCCCTTCCCGTTCAAAGCCCTAGTGTGGTGTCCCAGAAGTAACTAGGGCTTGGATCTCGGCATTCTGGCTTCATCTCGGTCGCGTTCGGTGCTCGCCGTACACACAGTACGGCTGTGCTCCGTGCGCTCCCTCGATTTTGCCAGAATGCCGATCTCCTGCGCCCAGATCTCCACGGGCTTTGCTTCGCTCGCCGACTAGTGAGTATGGGCGTGTTCTATCAAGCTCGGTGCCTGCTGATTTGTCAGGGACTTGTGAAGTCTTGGCTGTACCAGGAATAGACACAAGAGAGGCTCTCTACGGGAGAACCATGAGACAGGGTCAGGTCGGGAGCGTCAGCTCCCGATTTCCCATGGTTGACAGGGTGGTGTCCCAGTGGTTACGGAATCCTGGAATGGGGCGCCGACAGGGAAGGGCCTGAGCGATCCCGCAGGAACGCAGTGATGAGGACTAGCGACGGCCCTTCCCTGTCGAAGCGGGGCCCCATTCCTGTGTGGGTATTTCTGGGACACCACACTAGGAATTATCTCGGAACCAGTCGCCTAACGAAAGCTGAGACGCATCCCCGGGGAGGGGCCTGTCGGGCAGTTCCAGCCAGTGCGTGAAACCCCGAAACGGGGTGTTCCCCACCCAGACATCGCCATCGATCCACGTTCCCACGGCGTTCTTTTCCAGAACGCCCTCCCAGGTCTCGACGGTGGCGTCGGGGTCAATCTGGGTAATGGCGACAATAAACTGGCCCTCTTCGGGGCGGCGACGGTCAAAGCGGATCCATTCTTCCATAGTCTGAATTCTGGTCGTGGTGCCTGTGGTGTCCAGGAATAGATTGTAAAGGATTGTAAAACCAATCCGTCAATTTTCGACGGAAATACTAGTTTGCGGCGGGAGCTTTCGCCATCAGGCTCTCGACCTGCTGCTTGCCGCGGACGGCCTCGTTGAGGCCGGGATTCTGGCGCAGGGCCTCGTCGTAGGCCTTCTTGGCGGCCGGAAAATCCTTGGCGAGCATCCGGGCGTAGCCCAGGCGCGACCACCAGGCGGCCGTCTGCGGCGAATGGTACACGGCGGTGGTCAGGGCAATATCGGCCGGTTGTATTGGCCCAGCTGAAGGTAGATCTCACCCATGAAGTAGTAGGCCTTCTCGATGCGGTCGCCCGAGGGGGCCAGGCCCACGTACTGTTCGAAGGCCTTGAGGGCCTCGGTGTTCTTTCCCAGATAAAAAGACGACTCCCCCACAATCTCCACAATGCGGAAATCATAGGCATTCAGCTTGAGGGCTTGCTGGGCGAAGTTCAGGGCGTCCTGGTGTTTTTCGAGCTTCTGGAGCGACCAGCACAGGACGACGTAGGAGTCCATGTTGTTGGGATTGGATTTCAGCTCTTCCTGGGTAATGGCGACGGCATCGGTGTATTGACCCGCCTTGTAGGCCGCCAAGGCGTCCTTCTGTTGGGCAAAGCTCAAACTGGCGACCAGGACCAACGCAACGACAAATACGGCTTTCATTCCGCGACTCCCTCAGACATGGTACAGAGGCCGTTGAACCGGGCCCCGGCCTCAACGATCACCTGGGGCGCCGTCAGGTCTCCACGCACCCGGGCCGTTGCCGTCAGATCGATGCGCTCGCTGGCCTCGATATTTCCGACTACCGTCCCCCGGACGTCCACCACCCTGCCCTCGATCCGGGCCTCGACCGTGGCA
>JAHFSN010000374.1 GCA_023265735.1 Spirochaetaceae bacterium
GAAGGGCACTTTGACCTCCTGCACCTTCTGGATGGCTTCGGTGCCGTCGCTCACCACGGCCACCCGGGCCCCTTCGGCTTCAAGCAGTTCGAGGGCCACCTGCTGGTTGAAGGGGTTGTCTTCGGCCACCAGCAACCGGAGTCCCGTCAGTCGCTGGGGCGGTAAGGGGAGGCCCGATGCAGGCCCTTCCGTGCGCTTCTGCGCCTCCTCCACGGCGCAGGCGAGCATGCCGGGGGTGAAGGGTTTGACCAAAAGAGCATCAAATGCCATGCGTGTGTCGGAGGTCTGCAGGGTCTCCTCCTGCCGAGGGTTGAGGAGTCCCAGGAGCGTGGTCGAGGGCGAAACCGAGCAGAGCTTGGTGTAGGCCTTCCAATCGTCGGCCGTGGACGCGAAGAGATCGACGAGGACCAGTGTCCATTCAGGTTTGAGGCAGTCGGCCGCCTTGGATACCGTGTCCAGGACATCGAACTCCCAGCCCCTGGCGGCGGCCATTTCCCCCAGGATCCTTCGAGCCGCCTGGCTGCGTGAGACGATGAGGACCTTCTGGGGACGTCCGAGGGTCTCCTCCCGCATGGGACCCACCGGAAGACTGAGGGAAAACCAGAACCGACTTCCCTGGCCGGGCTGGCTCTCGACAGACAGGGTTCCCCCCATCATCTTCACCAGCCTCTGGCTGATGGTCAGACCTAGACCTGTGCCCCCGAATCTTCGGCTGGTGGATACGTCGGCCTGGGAGAACGCCTGGAAGACGACCTCGAGGTTCTCGGGGGTGATGCCCAACCCGGTGTCAGACACCGAGAAGCTCAAGACGGCCGACGAATTCACCCGAGAGACAAGGTCCACCGCGACGACAATCTCGCCGGCGGGGGTAAACTTGATGGCGTTCCCGCAGAGATTGATGAGCACCTGCTTGAGGCGCAGAGGATCGCCGACGAGTTCGGCGGGAATGTCCGGATCGACGCTGTAGAGCAGTTCGATTTCCTTGTCCCCGATACTCGACGAGATGATGACCGACAGCTCTTGGAGCAGGGCCTCCAGGGTGAAGGGTACGGTCTCGAGCTCGAGTTTGCCGGCCTCGATCTTCGAGAAGTCAAGGATGCCGTTGAGGATGGCGAGGAGGGAGCTGGCCGCCGACTTGCTCTTGGACACGTAGTCCCTTTGCTGGGCGGTCAGGTTGGTCCCCAGCAGAAGTTCGTGCATCCCTAGGACGGCGGTCATCGGGGTCCGAAGTTCGTGGCTCATGTTGGCGAGGAACCGTCCCTTGGCCTGATTGGAGGATTCGGCCATGTCCCGGGCCACCCGGAACTTGCTCTTCTCGGTCTCGACCCGTTGGACGGCTCGCAGGAGGACGATGCCGGTAAAGATCGAAAGGAGGAGGAACCCCAGATCGAGGGCCGCGGTGCTGATCAGCTGGTCGTCCCACCCCTTGAGGTAGTCCTTGGTCCCGACGCTGACCGAGATCACCAAGGGTTCCTGGTCCATGCGTCGCAGGGTCGAAATTCGTTGGGTCCAGAAGCCCTGATTTGTCCGCATCGTGGCGCTCTTCTTGCCCGAAGCCACGAACTCCAGGTACTTGTCCGTCACCCACTTGCCCCCGACCGGCTCGGGTTCCGGGCCCATCTGAAAGCCGTACCGCGCGATCAGGGCTCCGTCGGTATCCCGGAGGGTAATCATCCCCTCGGATCCGAGGTTGTACGAGGAAATGACGTCGGCAAAGTAGTTGGCCTTCAGGTCGGCGAGGATCACCCCCCCAAACTGACCGTTGCCCAGCTTTACGGGCCGCACAATGGCCGTAATGGGGGCACCGTCGTACCTCGCCACCAAGAGCTTCGAAACAATGAGGCCCGGCGGAGGATTGGTCTGGGCCGCAGTGAAGTATTCGCGGTCGCTCAGGGTGATGCCATGGGTCTCCTGGGTTCCGTTGATGAACAGCACGTTGCCCTGGGCGTCGGTGAGGAGCATGTGGTTGATCTGCGGCATGGCCCGCCTGACCTGATCAATGAAGGTCTCGATGGACCGCTGGTCAAACCTTGCCCCCATGTACTGGCGCCGCACTTCTTCGGCCGTTCCCTGGAGGATCAGATCCACCTTTTCGAACTCTGAATGCAGGTTTTCCTTGATAGCCTCGGCGATGTTCGAGGCGTGGGTCTCGGCCGAGAGTTCGTACTGGTCCTTGCTCAGTTTGATCGATTGGATCGAGAACCAGAAGAGCGCCACATTGGCCCCCACCAGCACGGCGATGAGCGCGAGGGTGATCCTCCGGCCCGTTCCCCCCCACCGGACACCCCGTGGTCCTAAGGGATCAGAAATCGATGGGTGGTTGCCAAGTTCGTCCATCCTAACAGTATAGACCCCTCCAGGCGCTCTCACCATATGTTCTTTCGCCCCCTGACCTTGACGGGTTTCCAGCGAAGCGGGAAGATGAGCCACCACGGAGAGAGGGAATGCAGCGAGCCACGTATCCAAGGGACCCCATTCTCTTGGTAGACGACGATGAATTTGAGCTGGAAGCGGTTCGCCTCGTCCTGGACGGCGAGGGCTTCAACCACGTTGTCTGCTGTTCCGACAGCCGGCAAGTCCTGGGCCTCTTGTCCCAGGAAACCTTCTCCATCGTGGTCCTCGACGTGGCCATGCCTTACCTGTCGGGGACCGAACTTCTCCCGTTGGTCCTCGAACACCAACCCAACGCCTCGATCATCTTTGTATCGGCTACCACCGACGTCAACGTCGCCGTGGAGCTCCTGCACAGGGGCGCCCACGACTACCTGACCAAGCCCTTCGACTCGCGTCGGTTCATGACCACCATCCGAACCTATCTGGAACGCTGGGAAGCCCAGCAGGAGATCTTCCGCATGCGGGAGTCCCTGCTTCTCGGGCAGCCGTCCCGACCCGAAAATTTCCAGCATGTGGTGACCCAGAACGCCGGTATGCTCAAGGTCTTTTCGTACCTTGAGGCCATCGCTCCCACTGATCTGCCCGTCTTGGTCATGGGCGAAACGGGCGTCGGGAAGGAGTCGATCGCCGAGGCGGTGCATAAGGCCAGCGGCAGGCAGGGGCCCTTCGTTCCTGTGAACCTGGGAGGCCTCGACGACCAGCTGTTTTCCGACGCGCTCTTCGGTCACGTGAAGGGTGCCTTCACGGGGGCCCTCGGGGTCCGCACGGGATTCATCCAGCAGGCTTCGGGGGGAACGCTGTTCCTCGACGAGGTGGGCGACCTCTCGCCCGAATCCCAGGTGAAGCTGCTGAGGCTTCTGCAGAACCGGG
>JAHFSN010000375.1:0-1506 GCA_023265735.1 Spirochaetaceae bacterium
GGAACGCGGGCGTCCTAGGGTGGACTCTATGAAAACCAACGCCTTCTGGTCCCGGTTCGTCCTCGGGACCGCCCTCGTCCTTCCTTTAGCATCCGCTTGGCTGACCTTCCGGCTCCCCGATCCCCCAGGGGCGTCGGCAACCCCGAACCAGTTCTCGGCCAGCCGTGCCCTGGCGCTCCTGGGTCGTCTTCCCCAGGTTCCTCATCCTCTCTACGGAGACCCAACCTTCCGGGATGCCCTCCGGCGTGAGCTGATCTCCGAAGGCCTCGAACCCCTGACGGTCCGGTCGACAGTCGCCCGGCCCAGCAAACACACGGTGGGCCAAGTCGAGAACCTCGTGGCCACCCTTCCGGGGACCAATTCGTCCTTGGCACCTCTGGTCCTCCTGTCCCACGCCGACTCGGTGCCCTTTGGGCCCGGGGCCAGCGACAACGGTTCGGGGACCGCCGCCCTGGCGGAGGTGGCCCGAGCCTTGGCCTTCGACCGGGCCCAAGGAAAGCAGTTACCCCGAACTCTGGTCTTCGTGTGGACGGACGGAGAGGAGTACGGCCAATTGGGCGCCCAGGTCTACCTCAACTCCCTGAAAGTCCGACCTTTCCTGGTGATCAACCTGGACACCGCCCGGGACACCCCTCCTCTGCTCATCGAAGGATCGGCGGTCAGCGACAAGACCTGGGACGCCCTGGCCGCCTCGGGGGTTCGGCTCTTCACCTGGACCGACGTGGCCAAGGCCGGCATCCCCTTCGGGACCGACGCGGGGCCGTTCCTCGATGCGGGAATTCCTGCCGTGACCGTGGGATGCGTGTCGCTGTTTTCGGAGTACCACACGGCCAGCGACACCTTGGCCGCGGTGACCCCGGGGGCCGTTCAGTCGGCCGGGGACGCCGTCCTGACCCTGGGCCGGATCCTCGGAGGGCCCGACCCTACCCTCATAACCCCTTCGTTCGTCTTGACCTGGGCCTGTCCCCTCACCCTTCGGTTCCCGGTGACGTGGATACCCTACGGGGCAGGGCTAGCCTTGGTGGCCGCCCTGGCCGCGTGTTTTCTGTCGCCCCGGGGAAGGTTGCGGGGGGAACCCTGGCGGGCAGCGGGGTTGGTTGCCGGAGCCGTGGTTACCGCGGGGGCGGCAGGAAAGCTTCTGGAAGTGGCCGCCGGGCTGGTCCTTCCCGAGTACGGGATCCCCCGGTACAGCTATCACCTACCCCACGACCAGCTGTGGACCATCGGCCTGGTCCTGACGGCCGCCACCGTGGTCTGGGGACTGCGAACGGTGGCGCGGGTCGATCCTCGGTCCTGGTTCCCAGGTACGGTCCTGGTGACGGCAGTGGCCGGGGTGGGGGCGGCCCTCGGGGCCCCGGCGGCGGCACCCGTGTTCGCGCTTCCTGCCCTCACGGGAGCCCTGGCGTGGCTCGCCGAAACGGCCTGGCCCAGGGTGCCCTTTCCTGTTTTCCGGCTGGTGATCCTCGGGGCCCTCGTCCTGTGGGTGCCCGTGGCCCTCGTCCTTTC
>JAHFSN010000375.1:1516-3260 GCA_023265735.1 Spirochaetaceae bacterium
GCCGTGGCGGCCCTGGGATTCTCGTCGCTCATGGGCGTGATCGAGGTCCGGGGGCGTCCCTGGGGAACCCTGGTTCCGGCGGCCATGGCGGCCACAACCCTGGCCCTGGCCTTCGCCCTGGTTCGGTTCACCCCTGAGGTTCCCGTCCCCACCAACCTGGGCTACGTGTGGAATGCCAACCGTCAGCAGGCGGCCTGGTATGTCCTGGGAGGAGCCCATTCGGCGTGGCAGAAGCGGGCCCTGGGCCCCATCTCAGGCACCCTCGACGTCCTGCCCTTCCCTCCCCTGGTTCCGTCCCAGGCCGGGCCGGCTCCGGCTCCCCAGGATCTTCCCTGTCCCCAGGCCACGGTCCTCCGGGACACGGCCGGAGAACGGCGCACCATCGAAGCCGAAGTGACGCCGGCTTGGCCGGGACTCCTGACCATCCTGGTGGCACCCAAGGAGAGAATCGCCTCCCTCCGGGTGGACGGAGTGGTCCTCGATCCAAAAGACGGAGCGTCGGTGGGAAACGCGGTCTGGGTTTCGATCTATCCCAAGGGAACGGCGCCGGTACCGATTACCATATCGGCGGTCCTGGGTCCCGTGATCCTGACGGCCGCGTCATCGAGCGATCGGCTGGAACCGGGCGTCCCGGCCGTGCCTCTGCTGCCCCCGGGCACCCGGTCACAGAACGACAGCACGACGACGATACGTTCGTGGACCTGGTGAGTTCGCCCGGGGGGCGGTCAGCCGAGGCTCTGGAGCTGCCGGTAGAGCCGGGTCAGCTTCTCTCCGTAGGACCGGTCGGCGGCCCAGGTGCCGGCCAGGCCGCTCACCGTGGGGGCTGTGCCCCGCTTCACGTACTTGAACCGCGGGTCCACCAGGGGGCCCGACGGCGGGTCCCACGAACCGTAGGCCTTCAGGTGCTGCACGTGGGCCAGGGCCCCGGTCCGGATATCGGGGAAACTCAGACCCTTCACCCCGCCGCCGGTGACGCCCAGACCCGCGAAGTTGTTTTGGCTGGCCTGGACCGTGCCCCCGAACTTCAGGTAGTTGGTCTCGAGGCTCATCTGGACGAGGGCCACGGACTGGCTGACCCCCTCGGTGCGGCAGGCGTCGCGGTAGGCGGTCCAGATGTTCGTCCAGCCCTGGCGGCCGTACGAGGGGTTCTTCGACAGCGCGAAGGCCAGGAACTTGTCGAGGGGCACCTCGTCGCGGCCCATGACCGCCGGGTCGCTAGGGTTCGTTACAGGCCGCTCGTAGGGCGCCGAGAAGGTGGCGCACGACGTGAGGGCCAGCGCGACCGTCAGTGGAACCCACAGAAAGAGCTCGGAGACTCGGGGAAGTCGAAGGGTGGTGGTCATCGAAGCTGCTCCTTTAGGAATGGACAATCTCTCGGGGTTTCGACCCGTTCTGGGGGCCCACGATGCCCATCTCTTCCATAAGCTCGATCATCCGGGCCGCCCGGTTGTAACCGACGCCCAGGCGGCGCTGAAGGAAGCTGGCCGACGCCTTCTTGAAGGTGCGGACGATCTCCACGGCCTTCTCGAACAGAGGGTCCATCTCCTCGTCGGAGTCGTGGTCCAGGGCTTCCTCTTCGTCCTCGTCGAAGAAGATCTCGTCGCTGATGTACTCGGGTTCCCCAAGCGTCTTCACGTGGGTCACCACGCGCTCCACGTCGTCCTCGCTGAGGAAGGCGCCCTGGATACGCCCGGGGAAGGGGTTCCAGCTCGAGGTGAACAGCATGTCGCCCCGGCCCAGCAGC
>JAHFSN010000376.1 GCA_023265735.1 Spirochaetaceae bacterium
CTGCTTCGTGGCCCCCGGCATCGCCGCCGAGCCCCGGAGCACCCTGGCCAAGCTGCTGTCTGAGGTCTGTCCCCCGTCGATCAACCGGTTCTTCTTCACCAACGCCGGGGCCGACGCCAACGAAAACGCCGTGAAGATCGCCCGGGCCGTCACGGGCAAGGCCAAGATCCTGGCCCGGTACCGCAGCTACCACGGCAGCACCTACGGCGCCATCAGCCTCACCGGCGACCCCCGGCGGCCCCCAGTGGAGCCCGGCATCCCCGGGGTCGTCCGGATCCCCGACTTCTACCCCTACCACGACGGAAAGACCCTCGACGACGACGCCTACGCCGACCAGGTGCTGGCGGCCACCGAAGAGGTCATCCTCATGGAGAACCCCGCCACCATCGCCGGCCTCATCGTCGAGCCGGTCGTGGGGTCCAACGGCATCCTCATCCCCTCGGTGCGGTATTTCCAGGGACTGCGGGCCCTGTGCGACAAGTACAAGATTCTCCTCATCGCCGACGAGGTGATGTCGGGGTTCGGCCGCACCGGCAAGTGGTTCGCCGTCGACAACTTCGGCGTCGAGCCCGACCTGCTGACCATGGCCAAGGGCATCAACTCCGGCTACGTCCCCCTGGGCGCCGTGGGCGTGAGCGACGCCATCGGCAAATACATCGAAGACAAGATGCTGTACTGCGGCCTCACCTACAGCGGTCACCCCCTGGCCTGCGCGGCGGCCGTGGCCACCATCCAGGCGTACCGTGACGAGAAGATCATCGAGAACGCCGCGGCCCGGGGGCAGGAACTGGCCCGGATTCTGGCCGACCTGAAGGCCAAGCACCCCTCGGTGGGTGACGTGCGCAACATCGGCCTCTTCGGCGGCATTGAGCTGGTGAAGAACCAGAAGACCCGGGAGGGCCTGGTGGCCTGGAACACCACGGGCCCCATGAACGCCGCCGTCCAGAAGTGCTTCCTCGAGAACGGAATGTACGTCTACACCCGCTGGAACTACATCTTCGTGGTTCCCCCGCTCATCATCACGTCGGCCCAGCTGCGCGACGCCGCCCAGGTCCTCGACAAGGCACTCAGTGTGGCAGATACCTTCGTGGAGGCCCCGTGAGCCAGGCCTTCTACCTACCGACCCGGGTCTTCGGCGGCGCAGACTGCCTGAAGACCCACGCCGCGTTCTTCCGGACCCTGGGGACAAAGGCCCTGGTGGTCACCGGCCGCCGGTCGGCGGTGGCCACCGGGGCCGGGGCCGACCTGGCCTCGGCCCTGGAGACCCAGGGCATCGACTATGAACTGTTCGACCAGGTGCCCCCCAATCCGGGGATCACCGAGGTGAGGGAGGCGGCGGCCGTGGCCCGGGCCGAAGACGTCGACTTCGTGGTGGGTATCGGCGGAGGTTCGCCCCTCGACGCGGCCAAGGCCATCGCCGTCCTGGCCACCAACGACCTCGACGACCAGGCCCTGTTCGTCCCTCCCTTTGCCAAGCTCCCCCTGCCCATCGTGGCCATTCCCACCACCGCCGGCACGGGAAGCGAAGTGACCCCCTACGCCATCCTGACCAACGACCGCATCCAGTCCAAGAGCAACCTGGGTCACGAGACCCTGTTCCCCCGGGCCGCCTTCCTCGACGCCCGCTACACCTACGGCCTGCCGCGCCACGTGACGGTGAACACTGCCCTCGATCAGCTCAGTCACCTGGTGGAAGGCTACCTCGCGGTTCGGGGGACTCCCTTCTCGTCGGAGCTGGCCCTCCAGGGACTGCGGAGCCTCGGTCCCGCCCTGCGCGCCTTGGCCATCAACCAGGAGCAACCCTCCCCCGCCCTCCGCGAAACCCTGCTCCTCAGTTCGACGACCGCCGGCATGGTCATCACCCACACCGGCACCACGGCGGTCCACGCCTTGGGTTATGGACTCACCTACTTCAAGGACATCGACCACGGCCGGGCCAACGCCCTCCTTCTGCCGGAAAGTCTCGTGTTCCTCCAGCCCGCCCACGGTGACAAGGTCCGCGACATCCTCGACGCCCTCGACATGCGCAACCTCCAGGACTTCCGGTCCCTGGTCGACAGCCTTCTGGGACCCAAGGAGACCCTCACCGAGGCCGAGATGCGCCAGTTCGCCGCCATCGCCATCCAGGCCCGGAACATGGCCAACACCCCACGGTACCCACCGAGGCCGACCTGGTGGAACTCTACCGAAGGAGCTTCGCTCCCTAGGGACGCTCCCCCCAGGTCAGACGGCGCAAGAATGAGTATCTTGAGGCCGGGGGTGGCAAGGTGTCTGTCGACGACGAAAATGATCTGAAAGGAATCGAAGAGGCTTCACGGGTGGCCAAACACCTTCGGGAGGTTCTGAAGGAGAACTGCCAGCCCGGCATCTCCACGGCGGACCTCGACGAGATCTGCCGCCGGGAACTGAAGGGCTTGGGGGCGGTATCGGCTCCTCGGAGGGACTACGACGCCCCCTGCTACGCGTTCTATTCGGTGAACAACGGCGTGGTCCATGGACTGCCCAACCGAAGGGAACTCCAGCCCGGTGACCTCGTGAAGATCGACGTGACGCCGGAGTACCACGGTTTTGTGTCCGACACGGCGTGCAGCGTCCTCTTGGGCGATCCCGGCGCCAACCCAGCGGCCCAGAGGCTCATCCAGGGTGTGGAGAGGGCCTTCCAGCGGGGGCTGGGGGAATGTCAGGTGGGCGGGGCGGTCAATCGCATCGGCCGATCCATCGAAACGAGCACCAAGGCCAGCGGCTTCTTTGTGGTCCCGGATCTATCGGGTCATGGAGTGGGTCGGGCCGTCCACGAGGAACCCTCGGTCTACAACTATTTCGAGCCAACCCAGCGGGCGAAGCTCACCGAGGGACTGGTGATCGCCATCGAACCCATGATTTCGAACAGGAAGTCCGGGATCCGCACGAAGTCCGATGGGTGGACCATGGTCGTGGATCCCGGGCTCCTGGCCGCCCACTACGAGCACACGGTTCTCATCACCCGGACGGGCCCCGTCGTACTGACGGCGTGATCACCGGCGGCTCCGTCCGAGGGCCCCTAGGCCTCCCGCTGCTTCAACAGCCGGCTGAGCCGGACCATGGTGTCCTCGGCGTCCCCTTGGGTGAGGACCGAGGCGTGGGGCAGCTGGGCCGCCACCGAGACCACGCCCACCTGCCCCTGAACGCGGCCGAGTTCGGCAACCAGGGCGGAGAACTCCCCTTGCAGGCATTGACGGTCAGCGTCGGTATAGACCCCATTGCTGGCCTGGATGGCCAG
>JAHFSN010000377.1 GCA_023265735.1 Spirochaetaceae bacterium
CACGACCTGGCTCTTGTCCAGGCCGCCGACCTGGGTGATGAGGGTGGGGGTGAGGGGACTGAGGGCCGCGGCCTGGAGCCCCAGCCAGAAGAGACAGAAGCCCAGGGCCGCGCCCCCCGGTTCCTGGAAGATCCGATACCATTTTCCCGCCGCTGGTCCCATGCCGCCCCCGTTGATCGGTTCACCATGACAAAATCGGATCGGATCGTCAAACGGACCGGCGGGTCCCCCTCGTTTCCTTTCGGCGGCCCGATGACTATTTTGGGGGGATGAACCTTGTCCGCCGCACCTTTCCCCTCGGTTTCGTCTGGGAGACCGCCGACCCCTTCCTCTTCAGTGTCCACCACCGGGACCACTTTCCCGCGGGGACCGATGACCTTGGACCAGCGAACCTGGCGGGTCACCAGTTGGGCCAGGACTTCGACCCTGGTCTCGACTGGCGGATGTACCATGGCCAGACTGTTCCTGGTTTCCCGGCCCATCCCCATCGCGGCTTCGAAACGGTGACCGTCGTCCTGGAAGGGTTGATCGACCACGCCGACTCGGGCGGCGGTACCGGACGGTTTGGCAACGGCGACGTGCAATGGATGACCGCCGGGGCCGGACTTCAGCACAGCGAGATGTTCCCCCTGGTCCGACCCGACGCGCCCAACCCCCTTGAGCTGTTTCAGATCTGGCTCAACCTCCCCGCCGCCAAGAAGATGGCCCCGCCCCACTACCGGATGCTTTGGGCCGAGAAGATCCCGGTGGTGGAAAGGGACGGGGCGCGGGTCCGGATCATAGCCGGGGTCTGGGAGGGTGTCACGGCAGCCCCGCCTGCCCCCGACTCCTGGGCCGCCGACCCCGCCCATGAACTGGCGATCTGGATCGCTGACCTAGCGCCGGGGGCCTCGTGGTCCCTGCCGGCCGCCTCGCCCGGGGTGAACCGCCGAGCCTACCTGTTCGAGGGAAGTCCCGTGGTCATCGAGGGCACGTCGCTCCCGGTGAACCACGGTGCCGAGCTGGAACCCGAAGCGGCCGTAATCGTCAATGGGGCCCAACCGGCGCGTCTGCTCGTCCTCCAGGGCGTGCCCATTGGTGAGCCCGTGGCCCAGCAGGGTCCGTTCGTGATGAACAGCCCGGCCGAACTGCAGCAGGCCTTTGCCGACTACCGGCGTACGCAATTTGGCCGGTGGCCCTGGCCCCGGAGCGACTTCGTCCACCCCCGGGCCAAGGGCCGGTTCGCCCAGTACGGGAACGGGACAGAAGAAACACCCTGAGGCTTACGAGACGAGGTTCGACTCCCAGAGGGCCGCAAAGCCGGCCGGGTCTTCCAGGGGCGCCACGTGGCCGCCGTCGACCTCGATCCGCCGGGCACCGGGGATCCCTTCGGCCAGAGCGCGGTTGGCCCGACGGTTTTCGCTCCAGTCGTTCCGGCCATCGACCACCAGCGTGGGGACCTTAACCTCGCCCAAACGGACCACAGCCGGGGGCTCCAGGGGCTGGGCGGGCTGGGCACCGGTGAGGAAGAAGGTGCCCCTCTCCACGTAAACACGGTTCATGACCGAGGCGAGTCGGCGGGCTTCCTGGATGGCCGGAGGGAAGTGGGCCTTGTCTCGGTCGGGACCGTCAAACCAGATCCTCAGCTGGAGCTCCGAGGCGGTCTCCACGTCTCCGGCCTGGGCCGCGGCAATCATCGGGAAGAGGAGAGGTGGCGGATCGCCCTGGAGCTGCCAGCCCGAGGGGGAAGCATTGACCAGGGTGAGGGACCGCACCCGGGCGGGGTGCTCCAGGGCGAAGTCGAGGGCCTGCTGCCCCCCGTTGGAACAGCCCACTAGGTGAAAGGTCTCGAGGCCGAGGACGTCGACGACGGCGGCCAGTTCTTGACGTCGGACGATGGGGCCCGTGGCCGGGTCCGAGCGGCCGTACCCCAGTTTGTCGTAGGCCACTGTTTGGTAGCGGGCCGCTAGCCGGGCCCGGACGCCGTCCCACAGGCGGCCGTCCACAAAATCGGCGTGGACGAACACCACGGCAGGGCCGGCCCCTTCGGATTCTGCGTGGATGTGGCCGTGGCCGGGAAGGTCGAGGGAATGGATCATGGAAACTCCTTGGTGACATACTCGACTCAGGTGAGTGACAGCTTCTGTCACTCACCTTCGTCGATTCTTTGGAAAAGGAGGGACACCCTGCGTGCCGACCGACTCCTCTCCCTGATTCTCACCCTGCAGGACCAAGGCAAGACCACCGCGTCGCACCTGGCCGGCGCCCTGGGGGTCAGCCGCCGGACCATCCTCCGGGACCTCGATGCTCTGTCCCTCTCGGGGGTGCCCCTTCTGGCCGAGGGGGGACCCGGCGGCGGCATCTGGCTCGACCCCGCGTACCGCACGTCTCTGACGGGCATGAAGGAGGCCGAACTGCGGACCCTGCTGGTGTCCAGCGACCCTCGGCTCCTCGAAGACCTCGGCTGGGGACAGACCTTCCGCGAAACCCAGCGCAAGCTCCGGGCCTCGGTGCCGCGCCGGTTTGAATCCGGGGTGGAGCACCTGCGCCGGCGCCTGGTCATCGACTCCCGGTGGTGGTGGCACGAAGCCGGAAACCCTCACCTGGAGGCGTTGCAGGCCGCCGTCTGGGAAAACCGGGTGATCGAAGGCGAGTACCAGACTTGGGACGGCCAGACCAAGGCCGTTCGGCTGGAGGCCTACGGACTGGCCGCCAAGGCGGGCCTCTGGTACTTCATCGGTCGTCGCGAAGGGGAGTGGCGGACCTACCGGGTCTCACGGTTCGTGACGGCCCGGATCGGGGGGACCTTTGCCCGGGACCCGGACTTTGACGTTTCGGCCTGGTGGCCCGCCCACGCCGCCGAGTTCGCGGCCGAAATGGCGGGGTTCCGGTTCTCCTTGGCCCTTCCCGAAGAACGGGTGCGGTACCTTCGCGGCATCGCTCCGGGCCGGGTGGACGTGGTGGGCCCCTGGGAGACCCCCGGCTGGGTTCGGGTCGACGTGGGTCTCGACTCGTCCCTTTACGCCGAACTGGTGGTCTTGGGTCTGGGCTGCCAATGCACGATTCTCGACAACCCCGAGCTCGCCGAGGCCGTGGTCCAGCGGTGCCGGGACGGGCTGACGGCCCATCAGGGAGCCTAGAACTCCATCGCCACCTGAGACACGAGCCTCACGGCCTCCCGTTTGGACCGCGCATTGAGTTTCTGGTAGATGTGCGTGATGTGAGTCTCCGCGGTCCGTCGACCTATGAACAGGCGCGAGGCGACCTCAGGAGCGGTG
>JAHFSN010000378.1 GCA_023265735.1 Spirochaetaceae bacterium
AAAGACCCCAGTTCGAGTCCACTCCGGTCGAGCGGAGCGAAGACTCCAGTTCCAGTCCCCGCCGCAGCCCACGAACCCCCATTTCACGTCGCAGCAGGTTGCCCCTGAGGCTCGTCCCAAGCGTAGCGAGGACGAACTCTGACAAGCCTCCGGGGAAATGAGGCCCGGAGCGTACTTCCTGTACGTGAGGACCTAATGACCCGGAGGCGCCGCCAGAGTTCGCCGCGGCCCGCGAATCCCCATTTCGCGTCGCACCAGGCTGCCTCTGAGGCTCGTCCCAAGCGTAGCGAGGACGAACTCTGGCAAGCCTCCGGGGAAATGAGGCCCGGAGCGTACTTCCTGTACGTGAGGACCGAATGACCCGGAGGCTTGCCAGAGTTCGCCGCAGCCCGCGAGCCCCCAATTCACGTCGTACCAGGCTGCCCCTGAGGCCCGTCCCAAGCGTAGCGAGGACGAACTCTGGCAAGCCTCCGGGGAAATGAGGCCCGGAGCGTACTTCCTGTACGTGAGGACCGAATGATCCGGAGGCGCCGCCAGAGTTCGCCGCAGTAGCTGGGGACGGGCCTCAGTTTAAGGAGGGTTTGATGCCGGTTTGGGCGACAATCCCCCAAAATCCGCCACGGATCTCCATGGCCCGCTTCCAGATGTTTTCGGGCGGGGTCTGGAACACCAAGGACGAACGGGCCTCGATCACCTGCCAGGCTCCTTGGTCGAGCTCGGTCTCGAGCTGGCCCCCGGCCCAACCGGCGTACCCGAGGTAGAGGCGCACAATCGGAACGTCGTCGGGGGGCAGTTCCGGGGACTCGCCGGAAACGTACGGCTTCAAAGCCGGAAACGACGGCTCAAAGAACAGTCCGGGGCGAACCTCGCGAAAGGCGGGGGAACGCCAAGGTTCGGGAAGCCCGGAATGGAGGGCAAAGACGGCCTGGGTTTCTACGGGACCGCCGCCAAACAGCGGAATCTTTCCGCGCCTTTCGGGGTAAGCCACAACGTCGCCGGGTTCCTGGGCGATTTGGGCCGCCGTCAGGCCGAGGGGGCGGTTCACCACGAGGCCGAACGCTCCGTCGGCACTGTGATCGACGAGGAGGACAACCGACCGCAGAAACGGCGGATCCACCAAATCGAGGTCGGCGATCAGGAAATGTCCAGCCAGGGAATCGCGCGGCAAAGCCATGGACCTAGAATACCCTCAGCACGGGTTCCTGGGAAGGGACGATACCCTGGACCGGCCGTGGGTTCCCAGGGTCAGACGTAGTCCTCGGAGCCATCGAGCAGGGCGGCTCGCCCTTCCCGGACCGCCTGCCTGGTCTCGTCGAGGAAGAACCGCAGTTCCTTCTGGAGCTGCCTTCGGGGCGTGTCGGAGAGGAGATCCGCTTCGGCCTTGACGAGAAGTAGACGCCGGGCCGAAATGTTGGTTTCAATCTTGGCCCGGAGAGGCTCATCGCCGGCCAACCAGAGGAGGGCCACCTGGGAGTCGTCACGGGACCGCAGGAGATCCTCGAACCCCTCGTCGGAGACACGGATCAGGTCTGCCGCGGTGAACAGCCTGCGCCGCAAATCCTCGGTCAGCTCGGGCTTCGCCTGCCCCAGGGACTTCAAGATCGCCTCCTCGTTGTCGACGCTCATGTGTCTCAGGATGTCGGCCAGCCGAGCCTTGCCGTCGACGGTTTCCATGCTCGAAGGCTTCAAAGAGTGGAACTTCTCCTGAAGGGCCTGGCTGACCTGGGAGACCACCGACGAAGGAACCTTCTCCATCTTGCCCAGCCGCTTCACCAGGTCGAGACGCTGGGCCGGATCGAGGGACTTTAGAAAGGCCGCCGCCTGGGCCTTCTCGAGAAACGGCACCACAACGGAGAGGACCTGGGGCGATTCCGAACCGAGGAGGGCCGAGACCACTTCAATTTCCAGGCCCGTGAAGAACGCAAAGGGCCTTTCGGCGGTGGCAGGGACGACTTTCTGCAGGATCTTCTGGGCCCGCTCCTCGCCAAAGGCGCGATCGAGGATGGCCTGGGCCGCCGACTCACCGCCCGAAACTTCCTGGGAACTCGCCATGTAGCCAAATTCCTTGAGGATGGCTTCCGCTTCCACCGGCTCGATCTTTTTGATTCCCGCGATTTCTCGTCCCAGGGCCTCGATTTGAGCCGGGTCGAGGTGGCGGACCACCTTCGCGGCCTCGTTCTGACCCAGGAGGATGAGGAATTTGGCGACCTTGCGAAGGCTCCTGTCGCCCGAGACGGTGGTCTTCACGAGAGGAGGCGATTCGGGAACGCTCGCCTCGGGGACGGCCTCGAACCGGGGCAACTCGGGAGTACGGACCGTCGGAGCCTCCTGCCGAGGACGAGCCTCGGGAGTCGCGCGACTTTGCTTTTGGTAGGCCTTCAGACGAGGATCCATAGGGCTAGCTTACCATAGATCCCTCGCCGCTGGTCCAGGAGTCCGGGGGACGATTAGGGCTGAAAACCCTTCGCTTCGCGAGATTTCGAAACGAGCTGGATCAGTTCTTCCCGTTCCTCGGGAGTGATCTTTCGTGTCCGAACGCCCGAGTACGTGGTGTTTCCTTTCAGCTCAATCACATCAACAAGGACGTCGTCGGCCACGCGGATACGCCCCGCCTCGTAGGGAAGTTCGATCTGGAAGGGTCGCTTGACCGTCGGACCCTCGTATTGGCCCGTAACATAGCTGGAGAGGTTTTCGGACGTAACACCCTCCTCGTGCGTGACGGCAAGCGCATAGGACTTCACATTGAAGAGCAATACGGCCGGATACCCCCCACCAAACAGCAGGCTGTAGCGCCTGGCATCCGATGCTTTGTCGGGATTCTGAATTTCTGTCTTGATGACCACCAAGCAGTCAGTATCCGGGTTCGCCTTGGGAACGGAGCTACACCCCACCAGGAACAGAGCAAGAGCCGCCAACAGAAATTTCGAGCATCGCTTCACAATGGCTTCCTTTTGACCCGAACACAACAGGCCATTTTCGATATATGTTGAGGATAATATCACAAGAAATGCCGCACCTCTACGGAGATCTCTCGCGACCCAGCTTTTCTTTTCGAATCTTCTTGATTTTCGTCATCTAGTGCTTTATGCTGGTTAACACCCAAAGATGACCACTATCTGTGGGGTACTAAGCTGGGAGGCTTCAAAAGTATGTCTAGCAACTTCCGTGCCGATTGGCAGGATTTCCTGGGGTTCACCCGGGAGGAAATCGCCCCGGTCAGTCCCATTCCCGCCGTGGTTTCCCGATCGGGCCGCAC
>JAHFSN010000379.1 GCA_023265735.1 Spirochaetaceae bacterium
TTCCAGTTTTTGCAGATTCAGTGAGTTGTCGACCGTGCCTTTCTTGACCACACGGACTTCCTCGTCGGTAGCGAGCGGGGCGACTTCACCACTGCCGACCTTCATCAGCCATTCGTCCATATAATGGACCATCTCGCCGGTATTGTTGGAATAGATGATAGAGGCAAGGTTGGTCTTCTGCTCGGGACTGATGAGCGAGGGGAGCAGTACTCCGAAACGGACGGCAAGGCGCTTCGGTTCGGCCAGAGAGGGATTGAGATCCCGCACCAGAGCCTCGAGGAAGTCCCACCACGCCGGAATGAAGCGCAGGCGATTCTGCCCCCTGGTCTCGGGGTCGGTGGCGTTCATCAAGTCGGTGAGGACTTTGTGAACACGCGCCGCCGTCTCACCCATGTCGGCCAACACCGTCTTATAGTAGGCCGGGTTGTCGAACCAAGGCTTCGGGGCCTCGGAGAACACCCGTATGGGGGCAAATCCGGCCTTGTTGAAATCAGCCAAGGGATCGGCCTCATTCGCCGGTTTGGGGCCGGTAAACAGCTCGTCGAACCGTGGGGCCGAAGGAGGCGCGTCGTTCTGCAGGAGGGCTGCGATTTCAGGGTCCATCGCGCCAGAATACTTGTCGCTCATCGGACTCATTCTGATCCAAGGGAGGCCCGTTGTCCAGATGATTGCGGAAAAGCGGAGGCAAAAAGAAAAGACCACCCTGAGGTGGTCTGAAATCTTCAAATGGAGCTAAGGAGATTCGAACTCCTGACCCCTACAATGCCATTGTAGTGCTCTACCAACTGAGCTATAGCCCCGGAACGAGGGCCACTATAGCTAGGGTCGAAAAAATTGTCAAGCGACCTTGACCGACGCCGCGCGCCTCCTTACGATGGCCCGACGCTGAGGAGGCCGAGGTGATCGTTCCCCGAATTCTGTCCACAGGACTCTACGTTCCCCCCACGGTGCTGACCAACGATGAGCTCGCCACCCGCATCGACACCTCCGATGAGTGGATCTTCAGCCACACCGGTATCCACGCCCGCCGCATTGCCAGCGACGACCAAGCGACCTCCGATCTTGCCGTGGCCGCGGGTCGACAAGCTCTGGAGCGCGCGGGGCTCGACCCCCTGGCCCTCGACCTGGTGCTTCTGGCCACCAGCACCCCCGACTATCTTGGATTCCCCTCGACGGCGAGCATTGTCCAGAACTCCCTCGGCGCTGTGAACGCCGGTGCCATGGACCTGACAGCCGCTTGCACGGGCTTTGTCTACGCCCTCGAAACGGCCCGTGCGTTCATCGCGGCGGGCACCTCGCGATACGTCTTGGTGATCGGCGCCGAAGTGTTCAGCCGCATTCTGGATTGGAACGATCGAAACACCTGCATTCTTTTCGGCGACGGCGCCGGAGCGGTGCTGGTCGGCCCGGCCGACGGTCCGGCTTTTTTTGCTCCCTCCCTGCTGCGCTCCGATGGATCCGGAGCTGCATCTCTTCTGCGTCCCGCCGGGGGAACCCGCCAGCCCGTCGCACAGTCACCCTCGGACTTGGCCGTGAGAATGGACGGTAGAAAGGTCTATTCCTTCGCTATCACCGTCGTCAAGGACATTATTCTGGAGATCCTGGAGAAGAATGACCTCACTCTCGACCAGGTCGATTGGGTCGTCCCCCATCAGGCCAATGTTCGCATCGTAGCCTCGGCAGCCCAGCGGCTGGGCTTACCGTTGGAAAAATTCTACCTGAACATGGAACGGTATGCAAACACTTCCGGAGCCACCATCCCCCTGGCTCTTTCCGAAATGGACCAGAGCGGGCTGCTCAAAAGAGGTCAGGTCGTGGTTACCGTGGGCTTCGGAGCAGGGCTAACCTGGGGGGCCAACCTCTTTCGGTGGTGACTCTGTCTACGATCTAGTCACAGGGGTTGGTTTTTCCTTGCCAACCAACCTCCGACAGTTTATGATTCAATTTGCCCCCGAGGCAAAGGAAGGCCTGCATGTCCAAACCCGACGGCTACATCGAAATCCGCTTCGGACCACGCTGGAAGTACATCTCTCCTGCCCGCGTGTTTATCCAGAACTTCATTGCCATCGCGCTGTCCGATCAAGCCAAGGCCGACGCCATTGCCATGGCGACCAGCGAGCTCCTCGAAAACGCCGTCAAGTATGGAGCCAGCGAAGACACTCACTGTATCGTCCAGGCTTTTCCTGAGACAGGCGTCATCCAGGCTTCGGTCACCAATCACGCCACCGAGCAGGGCGCCCGAGAAGTTCAAGCGCTGTATAACAAGATTATGTCCGGAGATCCCCTTGAGGCGTACATCGTCCAGATGCGCGAGGCGGCCACCAGGACCGACGGAAAGAGCCAGCTTGGACTCGCTCGAATCCGCTATGAAACCAGCGCCGACGTGAAGCTCGACGTCACCCCCGACCACAAGGTCACAATCACGATCATCGTGAAATAAGGATCAGACTCATGAACAAACTGAACATCGAACCGGTTCACCAGGACAAGGTTAAGATCGACGTCGTCGACAACGCCGAGGGACTGATGGCGAAATTCGTCGGTGATATCGATATGGAAGACCCGAGCATCGTTCTCGATCCGCTTTTTGAGAAGATCCATCAGGGCATGGTTGCCAAGAAGATTCCCTTTGTTGTCGCCGACTTTAACGGCCTGACCTTTCTGAACTCGTCGGGAATCAAGGCCATTGCCAAGTGGATTATGAAGCTCGCTATGCTGCCTCCCGATCAGAAGTACCAGATCCGAATCGCCCACAATAAGGCGATCACCTGGCAGGTCACCAGCCTTCCGACTCTGACCTTTCTGGTTCCCGGAGCCGTCAAAGTCGAATGAAAGCGCGCCGTCAGCTCGCCATGGCGGGGTTCCTGACGGTCTTCGCCCTTGGTTTGTGGCTATTGTCCCTCGTCCCGGGAGCCCCCCTGGTTTCCGTGATTTTAGGGTTGGGTTGGCTCGGCGCCGCCATCGTGGCGGGCTGGAAGTTGTTTCCCGAACCTCCGGCGCTGGTCCGTTCCCCCGACTTCACTGTTCCAGACGATTTTCGTCCCTCTGAGACCGAGCAACCTGTCTTCGTCGAAGAAGTCATCGTTTCGCTCGACACGGATGAAGAGTTGTCCCTTCCCGATTTCCAGACCGAGGTGGTGGTTTCCCGGCCCGATTGGGGCCCTGTGATCGAACTCCTGGATGCCGTGGAGGCCGATTGGAGCCGCCCTGATTCCGTAGGCCTGGGTCTGCAGGAAGTCTCCGGCAAC
>JAHFSN010000024.1 GCA_023265735.1 Spirochaetaceae bacterium
CACCCCGGCAAACGCCATGACGCCCACCACAAATCCCGAACCAAGAAGGGGCCCCAGCAGCCACGCCAGGAGCGACGCCGAGGCCAGGATGACCATGGCCAGCTGGTAGGTCCTCACCTTCCCGAAGCGTTTGCTGAACACCACGCTGACCGGGATGAACCCCATGGCCACCACCAGCAAGAGTCCCATGGCCAGGTTCGACGATTCCCGGGCCCCCAAAACGTATTCGAACAGGTAGACCAGGGCGCCCGAAAGGAACGTGATTCCCAGCAGGTGAAGGGCGTAGGCCCCCAGGACGATCCGAAACGGACGGTTTCCCAGCACGATCTTCCAGCTGGCGACCAGGGATGTGGGTCGGGACTCCGCTGCCAGAGGTTTCTCCCGGACGGAAATCCCTGTGAGCAGCGAGGTTGCCGAGACCAGGAGGCCGAACACGAGGCCGACAGCAGCAAACCCCTGGCGCGGGTTGCCCGGAAACAGGGCTAGCAGCGGCTGGACGGCCGTGGCTCCGGCCAAAGTCCCCACGATGGCGAAGCCGAATCGATAGCCATTGAGGTTCGTCCGTTCGTGGTAGTCGGTCGTCAGCTCGGGGGTGAGGGAACCGTAGGGGATGTTGACGACGCTGAAGGCCGTATTGAGCAGGGCGAAGGCCAGGAACGCCCACCAAAACAGTGCCGTCTGTCCTTCCAGGGCCGGGGCACTGAAGAAGAACACCAGCGAGGCCCCCAAGGGAAGGGCCCCGAAGAGGATCCAAGGGCGGCGGCGGCCCCAATGCGTTCTGGTGCGGTCGGAGGCTAGACCTACCACGGGGTCCACCACGGCGTCCCAGAGCTTTCCCGCGAGGAGGGCGGTGCCAGCGGCGGCAGCGGCCAATCCCACCGTGTCGGTGAGGTAGTTCAAGGCCCAGAAACTGAGGGCCGTGAAGAGGAGGTTTCCCCCCAGGTCACCGACCCCGAAGCCCAGTTTCGTCCGTAGTGTTAATTTGTCATGGACCATGAAGACCCCCCTCTGCTGGACCCATGGTACACGGCAGCGAGAAAAAAGGGCAAAAAAAAAGACCCCTTTCGGGGTCCTTTGGTACGGCGGCCAGGGGACGCTTATTTCTTGACGCGTTCCTTGTAGGTCCCGTCACGGGTGTCGACCCGGATCCACTCTCCGTTTTCACAGAACAGCGGAATCATGATCTCGTACCCGGTGTCGAGCTTGGCGGGCTTCATGGCCCGGCCCGAGGTATCGCCCTTGATGCCGGGTTCACAGTAGACAACTTGGCGGTCAACGAGAATGGGCAGCTTCACAGAGACGGGCTTGCCCTCGTAGAACACGATCTCGACGTCCATGCCTTCCCAGATGAAATTGGGGGCGTCGCCCAGGTCTTCTCTCTCAATTTCGAACTGTTCGTACGAGTCGTTGTCCATGAAATGGAAGGTGTCGCCGGTGTTGTACTGGAAGTTCATCTTCTTGATGTCCAGTTCGATCTCTTCAAAGGAGTCCGAAAGCCGGTAGCCCGCCTCGGCGGTGGTTCCTGTCAGGAGGTTCTTCACCCGGAGTTTGGTCACGGACATGTTGCGGCCGGTCTTGGTGCCTTCCAACTTTTGGACCACCAGGACCTCGGTTCCGGCCTTGAAGACCGTACCGACTTTCAGTTCGGAAGCAGTAATCATAATCTCTTTCCTATCGATGGGATGTTCGAGGGATTATATCCGAGAACTTTTCAGGAAATCCAGCATCTTGCGGCTCAATTTGGAGCTTTTCCTCAGTTCCGAAGCCCAAGCGTGCCCTATCCGCGTCAGAAGGTCGTGGTATTCCCAGAAGACCTTGTAGCGTTCTCTCGGCGGGTCTGCGTCGGAATTCGCGTTCCGTTCGTTGAACGCGTCAAATTCCCGGGCCACCTTTTCGTAAACCAGCACGCCCTGGGGACCTTCTTTCTCGAACCAAGGTTTCCAAACTTCCAGCAGGGCCTGCACCTTGACCCTCTGGTGTCCCTCGGGCTGCAGGTACGCCTGCCACAGAAAGGGATGGCCCGCAAGGATGGCCTGGACCAGAGACTCCTCGCCCCTCACCACGTGGAAGTCGCCACCCCGGACGAGGGCTGTGTAGGTCTCCTGGTCCACGAAGGGCTGGTCCACCACGGTGATCGACGGAAGCGGACCTCGGTGGGCCCTCACCCGTTCCCAAGAGGCCAGGGCCCCGGCCCGGGAACGTCCCCCAAAGACAAGAACCCGGGCGCTCTGCTTTCGTTCCTCAAGGAATTCGGCCAAGTCCTCCCAGAAGGAGGTGAAGTCGTGTTCGTAGCTGAACAGGGTCATCAGCCAGTCCTCCTCTCCGGGCCGCAGGGGGGCTGGCTGATAGTCGGTGAACACAAGTCCTCCCGCGGCGGCGCGAAAGCCGGGGACGAAGAAGAACCGATCCACCCCGGGGCGACCCAGGGGCGACGGAAGTCGGTGGTAGCTCTCGGACCAGGTCTCGGCCGTCAGATATTCCAGGTGGAGGATAGTCCGCCTGCGGCCTTCGGCCGCGGCGGCGAGGAAGGGTTCGAGCCAGACGACGGGCGTGGGGGCGCCAAAGGCTTCAACAAGCACGTCGGCGGCCTGGCGGCGCTCGTTGTCCAATTGGTCGAGGGCGGAAACTCTCAACGCCGTGACGGTTCGGCCCGCACACGGAAGCGTTTGCACGGCCGCCTCGGGGTCAACCAGGGGGTTCAAAGCCCGGAACGAGACCCAGTCGTCGACCAGCAGCCGCAGGGAAAGGTCCTCGGGGCCGTCTTCGAGCAGAGCCTGGGCCAAGCGCCAAACCACGGCAATGTCGCCATAGTTGTCCACCACATGGCAGACCACGTCGATGGTCACATTTCCATCCAAACCCGTTCGGTGTGCCCGATCATGCGGTCCACGGTGAACTCGGCTTCGAAACGTTCCCTCCCCAGTCGGCCCATCTCCCGCCGCAGGGATCGGTCGGCCAGGAGCCGACCCAGGGCCTCGACCAGGGCCGCAACGTCGCCCACCGGGACGAGCAAGCCGGTCCTGCCTTCGCTGACCGCTTCGGCCACTCCCCCAACGTTGGAGGCCACCACCGGCAGCCCCGCCCGCATGGCCTCCAGGATGGACATGGGAAACCCTTCCCAACGGCTGGCCAACACGAAAATCTCGGCGGTGATCAGACGAGGCGCCACGTCGAGGACCAGCCCGGTGAACTCCACTCGGGCGGCCCAGCCCCTCGCGTCCACCCACGCCTTCCAGCGGTCCAGCTCGGGCCCGTCTCCCACCAGGAGCAGCTTCCAGGGAAGGTCTTCCAGGGCTTCGAGGGCCGAAAGGAGAGTCTGATGATCCTTCTGCGGCTGGAACCGGGCGACCATGACGATTCGGATGGTGGCTCCGCCGGCAAACTCCTCGGGGGCCGGTAACAGGGGCATGCCGTTGTGGACGGTGACGATGCGCCGGGGCCCCCCAATGCGGTGGCGGAAGGCCAGGCGGCGGTCAAAGTCGCTCACGGTGATGATGGCCCGGGTGAACCGCCCCAAAAACTTCTCAACCAGCAGGACCGCCGCCCTCTGGAGGGCCGAGATCCCCTCGGCGAACTGCCAGCCGTGGACCGTGTACTGGGCGGGGATGCCGTTCAGGAGCGCGGCGACTCGGCCAACAAACCCGGCCTTGGCCGTGTGGCAGGCCACTAGCGACGGACGCCGCCGGCGAAGGAGGCGTCGAAATTCCCAGATGGCTTTGAGGTCCGTCCAAAGGTCAATGGACCGGGCCAGCCCAGGCACCAGAAGGTACTCGATCCTCGCGTCCCGAAGGAGGTCGAGGAAGACCCCGGGGGTCCCCACGGCCACGGCCACCGTCCAACCCCGGGCCCGGACGCCCACGGCCAGGTCGCGCACGTGGATCTGGGCCCCCCCGATGGAGTCACCCCGGGTGATAACGAAGAGAACCGAGCGGCCCTTAATAGGCATTTTTGTGGATCATTCCCTTGAACGGGGTGAGAAGAACAATCTTCAGATCGAGGAACGGCGTCCAGTTTTCGATGTAATAGAGGTCGGCGTCGATCCTGTCCTGAATCGAGGTGTCACCCCGGAGCCCATTGATCTGGGCCCAGCCCGTGAGCCCCGCTTTCACGGCGTGACGCCGCTTGAAGTACTGGTACTGGTCCTTGAACTGCTCGACGTAGTAGGGCCTTTCGGGCCGGGGCCCCACAACGGACATCTCGCCGGCCAGAATGTTGAAGAACTGGGGGATTTCGTCGAGGGAACTCTGTCTCAAGAATTTTCCGATGGGGGTGATTCGCGGGTCGTCCTTCTTGGTCCAGACCGTGTCGGAAGCGTGTTCGGGTTGCACGGTCATGGTTCGAAACTTGTGAATCTTGAAGACCTTGTTGTCGAGGCCCACCCTCTCCTGCGAAAAGAAGACAGGACCGCGGCTCGTGAGCTTCACGGCCAGGGCAATGATCAGGTAGAGGGGAGAAAAGACAAGCAAGAAGGCCCCGGAGAAGACAATGTCGAAGCTTCTTTTGAGAACGCGGTTGAACCCTGACCGGGCCGGGATGTCCCGGATGGAGATCACGGGCAATCCGTTGAGGTTTTCCAGAACCCCGTTGGCGGCCACCAAGTTTCCGAATCCCGGCACCACATGCAGCTGCAAGCCCTGCCTGTCGCAGACCTGGAGGACCCGCCCCAGGGTGTCCTGGTTGCCGTGGTCCCCCGCGTAGATAAGATCACCCGGGAGCACCCGCTCCACGATGGCTTCGAGATCGTCCAGCGACCCCAGCACCTTGGACTTGTCGACGAGGACCTTGGAGCGAGAGTCTTCGGCGACGAATCCGACAACCCGGTATCCGAAGAGGGGGTTACCCTCAAGGGCGTGGGCCGTCCGCGCCGCAGTGGTGGAGGTTCCCACCACCAAAAGCTGGTGGAAACCCAGGCCCTTCTTGCGCCTTCGAAGGAGAAAGCGCCGGAATACGCTGTGACCGGCGGTCACCATGAGCAGAAGGGCGACCCCATAGAAGATGGGAAGGAGCCGGGAGACCTCGTAGATGCGGAAGTAGTACAGGATGGCAAAAGAGAACGCGAAGTTGAGCACGGTCCCGCCGATGAGAACGCCAATCTCCCCCAAAAAGGAAAGAAACTTCTGCAGGCGGTAGAGCCCCAGCATGGAGAACGCGATCACCTGGGTGATCGAGAGCAAGAACCCGAAGACGGCGTAGCTCGCCAGATCAAGGGACGATCGGTCGCCGGCCACGGGCCCCAGCACCTCAAAGCGAAAGAAGAAGCCGACGAGGAAGGCCAGGAAGCTCAGGGCGAGGTCGATGACGGAGAGCGTGTATCTCAGTTCGTCAGAGCGCTCCCGGAACATGAATCATCCCACCGCCTTCTGCAAGGCGGCCACTTTGTCGAGGGCCTCCCAGGGAAAGCCTTCGCGGCCAAAGTGACCGTAGGCAGCCGTGGCGGCGAAGATGGGCCGACGAAGTCCCAGGGTTTGGATGATGCCCGATGGACTGAAATCAAAGGTCTTAGTCACCGCGGCCGAGATGACATTTTCGGGAACCTTGCCCGTCCCAAAGGTGTCGACGAGGAGGGAAACGGGAAACGGAACTCCAATAGCGTAGCTTACTTGGATTTCGACGCGCTCGGCCAAGCCCGCCGCAACGACGTTCTTGGCAGCGTACCGGGCCATGTAGGCGGCGGATCTATCCACCTTGGTGGCGTCCTTGCCGCTGAACGCGCCACCACCGTGGCGCCCCATGCCGCCGTAGGTGTCGACGATGATCTTGCGTCCCGTGAGACCTGCGTCTCCGTGGGGACCGCCGACGACGAAACGGCCCGTGGGGTTGATGAAGTACTTGGTTTCGGGGGTGAGAAGACCCGTAGGCTCGAGGATGGGCCGAATGATGCGGTCAATGATCTCGGCCTTGAGCTGGTCGTAGGCGATCTCATCGTCGTGCTGGTGGCTCACCACCACGGTGTCGATGGCCACGGGTTTGTGCCCCTCATAGACGACGGTGACCTGGCTCTTGGCGTCGGGCCTCAGCCAAGTGATCTTGCCCGTCTTCCGAAGGTCAGCAGCGTGGAGGAGCAGGCTATGGGCAAAGGTGATGGGCGCGGGCATGAACTGGGGAGTCTCCGAGCAGGCAAACCCGAACATCATGCCCTGGTCGCCGGCCCCTTGCTCGCCCTTGTAGAGGCCCTCACCGGAAACCCCCTGGCTAATGTCTGGACTCTGGGAGTGGATGACATTGACGACGCTCATGGACTTGTAGTCGATCCCAAAGGCAGGATCGTCGTAGCCAATGCGACGAACCACCCCGCGGACAATCTCCTGGAGATCCACGTACGTGCTCGTGGTGATCTCCCCGCCGACGAGGACCATGCCGGTGGTGGTGAACGTTTCGCAGGCAACCCGACTGGAGGAATCCTTTTCCAAGCAGGCGTCGAGCACCGCGTCGCTCACCTGGTCCGCCAATTTGTCGGGGTGTCCTTCGGACACGGATTCCGAGGTAAACAGGGTTCGGTTTGTCTTCATGTCTCTTTTTCTACTTCAAACGAGGCCTTTGCGCAATTGTTGGTTCTTGAAACGCAGAAGATACTCTTCGGCGGTCACGCTGCGGGCCAGGGGCTGGACCGCTGTCAGAACCCTCTGAAGCTCCCGGACCAGGGACTCTCCCTGGTTCCAGTCCCGGGACGAAATTCTCAGGTCGAGGTGCTCGGGGGGGGTCTTGAAGGACTCCTGGATGAGTTCCTGGAGGACAGCGCGGTTGCGTCGCCGCAGACGGAAGCAGCGGAGGCTGGGGAAGATCCTCCGGGCCAAGGCCCCCGGCACCCCGGGCAGGACCAAGAGATCTTCCACCAGGGGACCATAGCGGCGCCGGCGGACGGTTCGGGGTACCTCAAAGATTCCCTGGGGGGTCATGTAGGCCTTCTCCGAATACCCCGAAAAATCCGTTGGTCCAAACTTGGCGTTGGGGATGACAGTCAGATCGATCTTGTAACCGTGTTTCGCGAGTAGGGAGTAGTACCTATCGTCCACCGAAGCCCGGGAGGTGCGAATGGTGACGGGTCGCCTTCCCACGGATGTCTCGAAAGCGTGGGTGAACCAGGCCATCTTTTCGTCCATGACGCTCTCAGGAAAGTCGGTCAGCGCGGGCCACTGCACGGGCTTCTTCTCGCCCAGCTCAACGAGGGGCGGAACTTCCCCCGCAGGAAGCCACGCCCCCAGGTCGGCCTCCCCCTCGGCCTGCCAGCGAACCATGGGTTCGAGGAGATCGGGATGCTGGAGGGACCGGGGACCCACCAACCAGGTGGGCTTGAAACCGAATTTGCGGGCCACGATTTGGAGCCGGGCGGCTGCCTTCTTCAGATCCGGGCCTCCGTTGAGCTCTACGGTTATAAGAAACGGAGTTTCTTGTTCCAAGATCAGCGTCCTTGGTCGGCGGCCAAGCCGATCGGGTAGTACTCGAAGCCAAGCTGGGAAACCCGCTCGACCGAGTACTGGTTGCGGCCGTCAAAGATCACCCGGTTCTTGAGTCGCACGGCCATCTCCTCAAAATCCGGACTTCGAAATTCCTTCCACTCGGTCACCAAGACCAGCGCCGACGCGCCCTTGAGGGCATCGTACTTGCTTTCGCAATACCTGACCGAAGAATTCCCCGTCAGGTAGTGCTTCTGCGCCTCTTCCATGGCCTTTGGATCGTAGACGGCCACCCGGGCGCCGAGGGAGGTCAGGTCATCGATGACGGTCAGGGAAGCGGCCTCGCGCATGTCATCGGTCTCGGGTTTGAACGCCAGGCCCCAAACCGCGAACGTATGGCCCGAGAGATCCGGGCCAAAGCGTCGAACGACCTTCTGCCCCAGAACCTTCTTCTGGTCTTGGTTGACGGCCTCAACGGCCTGGAGGAGTCGCGGCACGTAGCCGTGGTCGACGGCGGTCTTCCCCAGGGCTTGGACGTCTTTGGGGAAGCAGCTTCCCCCGTACCCGCAGCCGGGGTAGATGAAACTGTACCCGATGCGGCTGTCGCTCCCGATGCCCAGCCGAACCTTGTTCACATCGGCCCCCACGCGCTCGCAGATGTTGGCGACCTCATTCATGAAGCTGATCTTGGTGGCGAGCATGGCGTTCGCAGCGTATTTGGTCATCTCGGCGCTACGGATGTCCATGGCCAGGAACCTGTCGTTGATAACGGTGAAGGGCCGATAGAGCTCGCGCATGGTTTCGAGGGCCCCTTCATTGTCCGCGCCGACGACTATTCGGTCGGGTTTCATGAAGTCGTCGATGGCCGCTCCCTCTTTCAGGAACTCGGGATTGCTGACCACCGAGTACGCCAGGTCGATCTGACGGGTCCGAAGGGCTTCACCGATTTCGCGGCCCACGCGATCTGCGGTTCCCACGGGTACCGTGCTCTTGTCGACCACAACCAGCGGATGAACCATGTTCGTGCCGATATCCTTGGCCACTTGGAGCACAGATTTCAGGTCGGCGCTGCCGTCGTCTCCCATGGGGGTTCCCACAGCAATGAAGACAATTTGGGCGGTCTGCAGCGCGTCCTTCAGACTCGTGGTGAAGCTAAGGCTTCCGGCTTTCACGTTGTCACGGACCATTTCCTCAAGTCCCGGCTCGTAGATGGGGATGATCCCCTTCTTGAGGTTCTGAATCTTGCTTTCGTTCACATCGACGCAGGTCACCAGGTTGCCCATCTGAGCGAAACAGGTTCCCGTGACCAGTCCGACGTATCCGGTGCCAACAATGGCCAATTTCATGACTTCTCCTTTCTGCGCCGGGCCTCGCCAGCGGCGGAGGTTACGGTGTCTTTCAGGGCTCCCGGATAGAAGAGCCCGACCACCAGGGCCTGGCCCGGCAAGACTTCCCGAACCGACGAAGCGTTTCGGTAAACCACCAGCGTACCCGAACGGCCGTTCCGGACCGAGGGAGTCAATTCCCACCCTCCCACGAGATGATCGATGGTACCATCCGTTGACTCTTGGGTCCAGCGGAGAAATCCCGATCCGTCGCCGCGGAGACCCGTTTGGATCCGCAACACAAACCGGTTGACCACCGCGGCCCCCAGCACTGAAATCGAAGTTGCCTCGTGGAGAAGGTACTCGGCCCCCGTCCCCTCCTGGTCAGCCTGGGTGATTTGCCGAAAGACCCGGGGATACGTGGGCCAGTCAGTAATGACGGCCAAGAGCTGGTCCACGGGCTGGTCCGTCCAAAGTTCGACTTCGCCAGACAGGTTGATCCAAGTGTGGCTTCCCCGAACCTCCGAATGGACCTGGGAGAAGCGCAGCACCGCCTGGGCGTCCAAGGCTCCGGCAAACGCAAGGAAAAGGACCAGCGACCCTGCGAGCTTCACCATCGGACCTTCCCGTTTAGTTGTTGAGTTCGAAGTGGAACGACGCCTTAAAGGTCAGCGACCACACCCGCCCCGTGCTATCGGGGTTGTTTGCGATGTACCGGGAACCAGGCTCCCCGTAGACCCGGTTGATTCCTAGGGTCAGGTCCAGGTGCGGCAATGTGGAATTCACCAGTCCAAAGGAGACTTGTCCAGAATTGTCCGTCAGTGTTTGTAGCCAGAGGATGGAGGGTTTGGTTTGGAATTCCGACAACAATTCTGTGGTGGCGCCCAGTCCAAAGGTTTGGTCATCAAAACTGAGCGGGTGGTCAACGACTTTGGAAAACGATCCGTCGTTTTGGCGTCCGCTGACCAGCCATTCGACCTGAAGCTTGAGCCACTTCTGCTGCTCTCCGAACTCCCTGTAGACTCCGGCCACGCCCGTGTAGCTCTTCTGTTCAGCGGTTCCCCGCTCCCCCAATCCCTCCAAGAAGAAGTCCGTCCCGAGAAAACTCGATTTGATGTAGGCGTCGACCTTTTCTCCCACGTTGATATGGTAGAAGCCGGAGAGTCCCACGGTGTACCAGTCAGAACTGTACTCGGCCAGCGCTGCGGTGGCCACCGAAGAGATCCCTAAGGCCTCTTTGGAATTGGCGGTGGCGACCCGGTACTCCGAATCGTTCTTGACGGCCACGGTGGTGAGGGCCACGGGACCCAGGGCCGTAGAAACCTTCACGGCCATGCCGTCCCCGATGCCTTCCAGCAGATTCCCAGGGTTGAAGATTCGTCCTTGCCCCCATGTGGCAGACTGGCGTCCGATCCGGGCGATGGCAAGGTTACCCAGGGCGTAGTCGAGGAAGAGCTCTCGAATCTGAATGTTGCTGAAATTGAGCTGGGACGCGTCGGTGGCCTGGACCGGAGCCTGGAGAGGACTGTAGAGGTTGGTCGACGCTACCGAAGTGCTCGGATAGTTGAGATAGAACGAAGCGTACACCCGGGCCGTCCGGTCGAGGCGAACATCGGATCCAAACCCAAAGACCAACGTGTCGGCCGGCGTCACGACCGACGAGCTGTCTGCCCGCTGGCCACCGACCACGTAACCGTCGGCGTTCATGGTCTCAAAGAACCGGACCGATTGTCCGGTGTAGGCGTCGGTCGCCACCTTTTGAGACGTATCGGCCTTCGAATCCGCGTCAGGGTTGGCGAAAAGCGAATCGCCGGAGTCCTGCGCCGAAACTAAGCCGGGGAACGCGAGGACGAAGAAGAGAAATCCCAGACCAAGCAGTCGGCTCATTGAGAGTTTTTCTCAAGGTACGACTGGGTGAACATGATGGACGGAAGGGGGTCGGTGCTCAACTTGCTCAGGGAGTACTCCGTGACTTCGTTCTTGAAGACCCCGTTGAGGGTCTTGCCCAGCAGGGCGTCGATAATCGTGACCTTCTTGGGAACCCAACGGCCCTTGAACTCTTGATACGAGGGCATGGCCGTGGTCCGAAGCAGCTGACCCGAGAGGCTGTAGTCCTCGGTCTTTCTCACCAGGTTGTCGGGGGTCACCCAGAGCTTGGTCTTCGGAAAGGTCACATCGTTGTGGATGGCCTCGAGAGTGTAGACCGTGGTGTCGAAGGGGCCCAACTTCTCCTTGGTCACGGAGACGATCTTGTAGTCCTCCGCCAGTGTGGACCTCGTAAAGTCCGAATTTCGAGCGTTGGAATTCTGAAACCTGTCCTTGGCGCTCGTCACCGTGAACCGGCGCGTAGGGACGGTTTCGTACAGCCAGAGGTTGTTCCCGATTTTCAGGTACCCCTTGCCCCGGTCCGTATCCGGCTTGAGGAGCAGCATCACGTACTTCTGTTCGCGGTCACGCCGGAAGAGGGCCACCGTCTTCTGGGAAACGCCCTCCCCGGGCTTGATCTGGTTCAGCTGAACTTCGGCGGAGAAGTCCGAGTCCATGAAGGACACTTGGGCGTCAATCTTCGAAAGAATGGCCACCGAGTTCACCTCGGACCAGACCCCTGGGGACAGGAGTGCCAAAAGGACTCCCAAAAAGAACGTTCGCTTGAACATCCGAATCTCCTCAATCGTGGCGCAGAGCGTCCACTGGCTTCAGTTCAGCCGCCCGCCAGGCGGGCCACAGGGCTCCCAAGAAGGTGGTCAGCCCCATCACTCCCAGCACGGCCAGGACGTTCTGCCAGGGCCAAGCCCAGGCGACCCTGCCCTTGTCCAGGAACATCTGGGCCAGCAAGTTCGCCGAAAAATCCACCTGGCTCAGGAGCCAAGTCGCCCCGGTTCCCAGAATCAGTCCCGCCACAGAACTCATCAGCCCCAACAGGAGACTCTCGGCCAGATATAATAACACGACCGTCGATTTCTGCATCCCCAGGGCCCGCATGGTCCCAACCTCCCGGATCCGCTCGAAGGCGATCATCTGGTAAGTATTGAACACGCCGATGACGACGACAACCAAAAAGACCAGGGCCAACAGGGCGTCCACCAACGAAATGGCCTGAATCAGATCGTTGATCTGCTTGAGTCGGCCGCTCAAAGGGAAAACCGCGTAGGACAGCTCAGGTGACGGATGATCATTGACCCA
>JAHFSN010000380.1 GCA_023265735.1 Spirochaetaceae bacterium
TGCGCGTGTACTCGGGAACCCTGAGAAGCGGAAGCCAGCTCCTCAACATCGGCAAGAAGAAGCGGGAGCGGGTCAACCGCCTATTGCGCATGCACGCCAACCGGGCCGAGGCCGTCGACAGCCTGGCGGCGGGGGACATCGGCGTCATCGTGGGGCTCAAGGAGAGCCAGACCGGCGACACCTTGGGGCTGGACAACTATCCCGTCCTTCTCGAGAAGATGCAGTTTCCCCAGCCCGTCATCAGCGTGGCCATCGAGCCCCAGAGCACCGAGGAAGCCGGGAAGCTTACCCAGGTGCTCCAGACCCTCATGCTGGAGGACCCCACCTTCCTGGTCAAAGAGGACAAGGAGACGGGCCAAACCCTGATCTCCGGCATGGGAGAACTGCACCTAGACGTCCTGGTCACCAAGATTACGAAGGAATATAAGGTCAAGGCCCGGGTCGGTAACCCCCAGGTCAGCTACCGGGAAACGGTGACGGTACCGGTGACCCATACGGAGATCTTCGACAGAACCCTTGCGGGGAAAGAGAACCACGCGGTGATCACCCTCGAGGTCAAACCCGGGGAACGGGGATCCGGTAACGTGTTCCGCAGCCGTGTCTCGAAGTCCCAGCTCCCCGAACTCTTCCAGGACGCGGTGGAGCGTGGGGTCCGGGGGGCCCTGACCAGCGGAGTGCTCCTGGGATATCCCCAAATCGACGTCGACGTAACCCTGGCCGGCGCCGAGTTCAATGAGATGACGGCCTCGGAGTTCGCCTTTGAGGCGGCGGGATCCCTCGGGTTCGACAACGCGGCTCGCAAGGGCGCCCCCGTGCAGCTAGAACCCATCATGAAGGTCGTCATCCTCTGTCCCCGAGACTTCGTCGGCGAGGTGGTGGGCTACCTGACCCAGAAGGGGGGCATCGTCCATTCCATGGACAGCCAGCCCACCCGGGAAGTTGTCCACGGCGAGGTCCCCATGGTGAAGATGTTTGGCTTTACCACGGGGCTGCGGTCGATGACCCAGGGACGTGGTACTTTCAGCATGGAGTTCAGCCACTTCGCGCCGAAAAGCTGAGGAGTTCCCCGTGAACGAGACCGGCGTCGTCGAAAAACTTGTCTCGGGGGGAGACGGCCTGGTTCGCCGCGACGGACTTGTGGTGTTCGTTCCCGGCGCCCTGCCGGGAGAAACCATCGTCTACCAGCCCGGCCCCATCAAGAAGGGCTTCTCCCGGGGCCGGCTCGTTGAAGTCCTCCAGGCCTCCCCCGATCGGGTGAAGCCCGCCTGTGCCCTCTACGGCCGCTGCGGTGGCTGCGATTTCATGCACCTAAGCTACGAGGCCCAGCGCCGCGCCAAAGTCGTCCTCGTTCAGGAGGCGTTTCTCCGCCTCGGCAAGAAGGAAATCGCCCCTCCCGACCTGGTCTCTGGCCCCCCCTGGGCCTACCGGGCCCGCCTTCAGCTCCACAAGGCTCCAGGGCGGCCCGCCGGTTTCATGGCCCGGGGCTCGGACCGGATTGTTCCCGTCGGCGCCTGCCCCGTGGCGGCCCCCGGGTTTGCCGACCTGCTGGCCTCGGGGGGGCCGGAGCTCCCCGTGGGAAGGACGAACACCTTTGCCGTGGCTGACCAGGCCTTTGTCGAAGGAAAAGACGCCCGGATCACCATTGAGGTGGCGGGCAAGCGTCTGGCCTCGAGTCTTGACGGATTCTTCCAGAGCAATCTGGCCCTGCTTCCCGACCTCGTGACCACGGTCCTCGACGCCCTCCCGGCCCGGGGGCACAGGGTTCTCGACCTCTACGGCGGCACGGGGCTCTTCGGGGCGTTCCTGGCCGATCGCTTCGATACCGTCGTCGAGGTGGAGCAGAATCCGGCTGCCCTGGCCCTGGCCCGGCTCAATGTCGAGGGCCCGCTCCACGAATTCCACGCCATGGCCCTCGAGACCTGGGTCCAGAGGCTTCCCAAGGGCACGCCGCGGCTTGATGCCGTGGTGGTAGACCCCCCCCGAACGGGGCTCGGGCCCGAGGTCATCGCCTACCTCGGCAAGGCTCCGGCCCCCGTGCTGGCCTACGTTTCGTGCAACCCCGATACCCTGGCCCGGGATGTTCGGAACCTGGAAGCCGCGGGCTGGGCCATGACATCGCTAAAACTCTTCGATTTCTACCCCCAGACAACCCACGTCGAGGCGGTGGCCCGGCTTGTCCATACCTAGGGGACTGCTGTTCAGCGTTTTCCTCCTGGGCGGTGCCCTAGTTGCCATGGCCCAGCCTCCCGTCGACGAGCCCACGGAGGTGGGTTCCCTGCTCCTGGCCGGCCGGGTGCCCTGGGGCATCACGGCCCTCCCTGGGGGTTCCCTGGTCGTCCCCTGCGAGGATAAGTCGGTATCAGTGCTGGACGAAACGGGCCGCCGGGTCGCGGCCTGGCGCGCGGCCGACCGGTTCTCGGCGCCGGCCACGGTCTCCCTGGGGGCCCAACCGAGGATAGCCTTCCCCCAAATCACGGGCCGCATCGATGTGTGCGCCTGGGATGCCGTGACTCAAACCCTGGCGGCCGAATTCTCCCTGACGCACGGCTCCGAAGCGACGGCCACGGCCTGGGGTCCCGGGAAGACCCTCGTTGCCGCCTGGAAGGATGGACATCTGGAGGCCTGGAGCCAGGGACACCTGCGCTGGATGGCCGAGGCGGGGACCCCGGTGTCGTGGCTGCTTTTTGACCACGGGAACGGAGTCTACGTGGCGGCCAGGGACAAGGTGATTCTCTACGACGAGTCGGGCCGAACGGCGGGTCAGTGGAACCTGGCCGGCACCCCCCTGGGAATTCTCAAATCCCTCGACTCAAGCGTCCTCGTCTGGACTGCCTCGGGGCTCTGGGCCCTCTTTTCCGAGGCCCCATCCTTTCGTCGGATCAACGATTCGGGGGACATCGCGGGCGTCGTCATCGACCGGCAGGGGCACCTCCTCATCACCAGAGCGGACCGGGTCCTGAGGACGGACACCACAGGGGCCCTCGTCGCCTCGGTGACCCTTCCCCGGCGCCCCCTGGGGGGGGCCGTGGTGGATGACCGAGGCCGGTTCCTCGTAGGAACCACCGGAGGGGTCGAGCTGTGGGCCTACGACGGAAGGTTTCTGGGCGTCCTTGACCCCCACCCTCCGGCGTCCGACCTCCTGGTCACCGACCGCGGGGTCGGCGCCTGTGGAGACTCCGAGTGGACCCTTCACCTCTGGAAGGGATTCCGGTGGCCCCCCTACGGCTGGCCTGTGGCCGGAGGAA
>JAHFSN010000381.1 GCA_023265735.1 Spirochaetaceae bacterium
ATCGAATTCCTGTTCAAAGACGGCCAGTACTACTTCATGGAAGTCAACAGCCGCATCCAGGTGGAGCACCCCGTCACCGAGATGGTCACGGGCATCGACCTGATCAAGGAGATGATCCGGGTGGCCAACGGCGACCCCCTGTCCGTGAAACAGGACGAGATCCGCCTCGACGGCTACGCCATGGAGGTCCGGATCAACGCCACGGCCCCCGGTACCGTCAAGGAATACCTGCCCCCCAGCGGCTTCAAGGTGCGGGTCGACAGTTTTCTGTATAATGGCTACACGGTCCCTCCCACCTACGATTCCATGGTGGCCAAGGTCATCGTGGGAGCTCCTTCCCGGTCGGAAGGTATCAACAAGATGCTTGCCGTCCTCGACGAATTCCGGCTCGAAGGGGTGCCCGTGAACCTGGAGCTGCAGAAACAGATCATCAACACCAACGCGTTCCGTAAGGGCGGGTTCGGGACCAACGTCCTGAACGACATTATGAAGGAGATTGGTTGATGGCGCTTTTTACCGGGGTGATCGACCGTCTGCTCGGTCGTCAGCAGCCCCTCCCCCGCGACATCGCGTTCAAGGACGAGCGCAGTTTCGTCGCCCAGAAGCACTCCTGCCCTTCGTGCCACGCCCACCTCGAGGCCGGCGAGCTCGAAAACAACCTGTACGTATGCCCCAAGTGCGGCCACCATTTCCGGATCAACACCGCCGAGCGGGTCAGAACCCTGGTCGACGCCGGCAGCTTCCAGGAATTCAACCAGGAGATCCAGAGCATCAATCCCTTGGGGTTTCCGGGGTACGAGGCCAAGCTGGGCGAGTCCAAGGCGGCCACGGGCCAGGGCGAGGCCGTCGTCAACGGCTACGCGTCCATCGAGGGCCGCAAGGTCATCCTCTCCATCATGAACTTCAAGTTCATGGGCGGGTCCATGGGCTCCGTGGCCGGGGAGAAGCTGACCCGGGCCATCCTCGAGGGGGCCGAGAAGCGGCACCCTGTCATCCTGTTCACCACCTCGGGCGGCATGCGCATGCAGGAAGGCATCTTCTCGCTCATGCAGATGGCCAAGTCGAGCGCCGCCATCGCCCAGCTGGAGCTGGCCCAGGTTCCCCTCTTCGTGGTCCTGACCGACCCCACCTACGGTGGCGTGACCGCCAGTTTTGCCATGCTGGGAGACGTCATCCTGGCCGAACCCGCGGCCAGCATCGGTTTTGCCGGCCCCCGTATCATCGAATCGACCATACGACAGAAGCTGCCTGAGGGCTTCCAGAAATCTGAATTTCTCCTCGAGAAGGGCTTCGTGGACGCCATTGTGCCTCGTTCTGAGCTGAGAAGAACCTTGGCCTTTCTGATCGACACCCACCCCACCGAGTGAAAGGGATACCCATGGATCAGACACAAATTCAAAAGAAGATCCAGGAACTTCAGTCCCTGGCCGAAAAGAGCAGCGTCGACATCCAGTCCGACCTGAAACGCCTGCAAGAGAAGCTCGTCGACGGAAAGATGACCCCCGACGACATCTGGAAGAAGATCCTTCTGGCCCGGAACGCGGACCGGCCCACCACCCTGGAAATCATCAACCACATCGCCGAGAACTTTCTGGAACTCCACGGGGACAGAGCCTTCGGTGACGACGCCGCCCTGGTCGGCGGTATCGGTCTGCTGGATGGCCGCCCGGTCACCTTTCTGGGCCACCAGAAGGGCCGCAACATGAAGGAGAACATCCGCCGCAACTACGGGTGGGCCCACCCCGAAGGGTACCGCAAGGCCCTGAGGCTGGCCCAGGAGGCCGAGAAGTTCGGCCGGCCCGTCATCACCTTCATCGATACGGCCGGGGCGTTTCCCGGCTTGGCTTCCGAGGAACGGGGCATCGGCGAGTCGATTGCCCGAAACCTGAAAGAGTTCGCCATGCTCAAGACCCCCGTCATCTGCTTTGTCATCGGCGAGGGCGGATCGGGCGGGGCCCTGGGCATCGGCATCGGCAACGAAGTCTACATGCTCGAGAACACCTTCTACTCGGTGATCTCGCCCGAGGGCTGCGCGTCGCTCCTGTACCGCGACGCCTCGGAGGCGGCCGACGCGGCGGCCCAGCTCAAGCTCCTGCCCACCGATCTCCTGGGCTTTGGCATCGTCGACGGCATCGTCCCCGAGCCCGACGGAGGCGCCCACTCCGACCACGCCCTCACGGCGGCCCATATCAAGACCCAGATCCTCGAGTCGCTCAAGCGGCTGGAGCAGAAGACCGGAGAACAGCTGGCCCGGGAACGGATGACCAAATTCTTGGCCATGGGACGTTTTGTGGAGGAAGGTTCGAGCAAGCCCAACTTCTTCCAGCGGCTGTTCAGCCTCAACCGACGGGCCTGAGGTGCCGATAGAAAGGACATAGCCCCACGCCTCGGGGGCGAGATTCCTCCGCTTGAGAATGAGACACGGAAGAGGCTTTCGGCGCCGCTATGAAAAAAAGTTGAGGGTAGCGCATGTTGTGGCTGTGGCTGGCTCCAGTAATCCTGGTGCTTTTGATCATTCTCGGGTTCATTGCCTACCTGGCCGCCAACGGAGGACTTGGATTTCCCTGGCTTCGGTTCTACGCCAAAGGGAAGGAATCGGGCTTCCTCTTCAGTGAAATCAATACCCTTCGCAAGGCCGCCGTCGAAGCCGAGATGGACAACCCCGTCACCATTTTCAGTTCGATTCGGGTCCTCGACAGGACCATCCGGGCGCTCATCCTGCGGTTCCGGGCCCGCCAACGCATGGAGGAGCCCGCAACCAACGAGTTTCTCGGCGAGATCTTCGACTTCCGCAAGCGCGTGGAGTTCAACCTCCCCCGGTACCGCAACGGCATCAAGTCGAGCCGCGAACTCATGGCGGGCCAACGGATCCGGCTCACGCTGACCGGCGGCGCGACCTTTCACTCCCAGGTGGTGGAGAACCTCCGCAAGTACATGGCGGTGGCCTACCCCGTCGGCAAGGAGATGCCACCGGGGTTCACGTGGAAGGACCAGCGGGTCAACGTCTACTTTTGGCGGGCCGAGGACGCGGGGTACTACTTTGAGTCCAAGGTCCTCGACGACTTCCTGGACCGCAAGTTCCCCATCCTGTACGTGGCCCACTCCGAGAGCCTGGTCCGCAGCCAGAAGCGCGGCTCTGTGCGGGTCGAGGCCGATTTCCCCTGCCAGATCTACAACCTGGCCAACATCCGCATGGCCAGCGAAACCATCGAGGGCAACCCCGGCTATAAGGCGATGAT
>JAHFSN010000382.1:0-564 GCA_023265735.1 Spirochaetaceae bacterium
ATGGCCCGACCGGCTGGTGGCCCTGCCCACCGACCAGTCAGGCGGCCAGAGGGGAGGGGACCGCCTGAGGACCGAGGTGCGGGTCGACAAACAGGGGTGGCTGGACTGGCTGCCGCCGTCGAGCTCGCTCTACCACCCGGCCACCGTGGGCGCCTTGCCGTGCCGTATCGAGACCGTCCTCGAGGTGGCCCAGGGGAGCCGGCTCACCTGGCGGCCCCGGGTGTCGATTCCCTGCCGGGGGGCCGAAGTGGAGCAGTCCACGGTGGTCCGGGCCGAGGAGGGGGTCGAGGTCCTCTACTGGGATGGTTGGGCCGACGGCCGGACCACCTCGGGGGAGAGGTCGGCCTTCTCGTCGATCTCGAACTCCCTGGAGGTTTTCTGGGAGGGAGAGGTGATCTTCCGGGAACGGTGGAGGCTCACCGGCGAGACCCAGCAGACTCCTCATCCGTCGGGGTTCCAGGGGGCCTGCCAGTGGCACCTGGGCCTGGCCGCCGGGCCGGCGTCGGTGGAGGAACTGCAGGCCCGGGTCCGAGATTGGCAGGCCGACGGGGCCCACGCCGAGTG
>JAHFSN010000382.1:574-3233 GCA_023265735.1 Spirochaetaceae bacterium
GCACGGGTCTTAGCGTTCCGCCCTCTCGCGGGCTAGGATCTCGGCCTTTTGGCGTCGCCTCAGGGTCGCGTCTGTCCTCGGCGTACACACAGTACGCCTGCGGGAGACGCTCGCCTTCGGCATAGCCAAAAGGCCGATCTCCGTCGCCCGACCTGTTCGGGCTTCGCATTGCTCGCCAGCGGGTGAGTGTCCAGGGACGGGGCCGAAAGCCAATGCCCGGACTTCGCCGCGCTCGAGGACGCGAAGGAGAAGGAAACGCAACCCGGCAAGGCGGAAACCACCTCCTCCACCGGGTCGATGATTTCTCTCCGCCTAGAAGGACCGCACCGCCCGAAATGACCAGTTTTGGTTTTTTGGGTCGCCGGCCGTGGTACCATTGGTGAAGTAGGTAATCCCCCCCGCGGTGGCTGAGAAAGCCGACGACGACCAGTAGTAAGTGCCGGCAAAAAAAGCACCCACAGCCCCTTGGTTAACATAGAGTTTGTCGAGTTCGTCCCTCGAGGGCAGATACCAGTCGGAATACACCGTTCCTGAGTCAGTCACCGAGTAAGCGTCGCAGATGCCCGCAGCGTAGCCGGTTCCGGGTCCGTTTTGCGCCACGATGGCGTTTGTATTAGCGAGTCCTGTGCCGATCGCCGTTCCGTGGGCCCCCGCCACGTCCGTACTCTGGTATGCTGCTAGAGCCCACGGCATCCCCATTTCGTCGGCGGTTGCGGCAATGAGGCCATGGAGGGCGCCCCCGGTCGCATAACCCGGGTCCCCTGATTGAAGGATGTAGGCGACTTTGCCTCCCTGAAAAGCATTTCCAATGGCGAAAGAAGAGGGCACAACAGTCAAGGTGTAACTCTTCGTCACTGAGGAATGATCGGCGTCGGCCGCCTTATTCGCCGTGATGACCGTGGTTCCGGTTGCGACAAACGTCACCGCCCCGGAGCTGGCGTTCACGGTCGCCGTACTCAGCGTTCCGCTGGTGTAGGTCACGGAGCCGGTTCCCACACCGCTTACGACATTTGTGTACGCGCTGCCTCCTAGCTTGGTGACCACCGTCGCCCCATCGGCGAAGACGATGGTGGAAGCGGCGGGTGGACTCGACGCCGTCGAAGGGCTGGAGCAAGCCCCAGAAAGTAAACTGATAACCGCAACCAGAAGTCCGAGAATCCGTGGGGCCATGTCGTTCCTCCAGAACTGACCAGACGCATCGACAACCACCACCTGCGTCTGCGCCAAGGGGTTTCCTCCCCCCTGGCTCCGAGGAGGTCATCGGGAATGATCAACCCAGAGCTTCCGAGAAGTTGTCATGTTAATACAAATTTTAGGTCATTTCTAATCGATAAGTAATGGCATATTAAGTGACGTATTCACACGCGTCAAGCTGAAAAGCGCAGTCCTGCTCCAGCAATCAGTTCTGTCCCTCCGAACGGAAGCTCACTTTCCGTGGACTCGCTGGAAGGTTCTGTTTACTTTAGGACGATGCGTTCCCCCCTTTTGACCCTTCTCTCCCTGGCCGTCGGTGGCCTGTGCATCGGGACCACCGAGTTTGCGGCCATGGGCCTCTTGCCCTTCATCGCCCGGGACCTTTCGGCTTCGATCCCCCTGG
Organism: Spirochaetaceae bacterium; assembly: GCA_023265735.1. Lineage (GTDB taxonomy): Bacteria > Spirochaetota > Spirochaetia > JABEVK01 > JABEVK01 > JAIFLN01. The sequence goes on from JAHFSN010000382.1 coordinate 2,172, forward strand.
CGGGCTGGATCATCACGGCCTACGCCTTGGGTGTGGTGGTCGGCGCGCCCCTGCTGACCATCCTGGCCGCCCGGATGGACCGCAAGCGCCTGCTCGTCCTGCTCATGGCGTTCTACTCGGCGGCCAACCTGGCCTCGGCGTTTGTTCCGTCGCTGGGATGGCTTGTCCTGTCCCGGTTCTTGGCGGGGCTCCCCCACGGGGCGTTCTTCGGGGTGGGGTCGGTCATGGGGGCCCACGTGGCCGGCGCCGACAAGCGGGGCCGGGCCATGGCCATCATGCTGGCGGGCCTGACGGTGGCCAACGTGGTGGGGGTCCCCCTGGTGACGGCCGCAGGGATGGCCCTGGGCTGGCGGCTCTCGTTCGTGGGGGTCGCCATCCTCGGCCTGGTAACCTTGGCGGGGGTGGCTTGGCTCGCCCCGGGGCTTCCCGTGGATGCCCAGTCGACGGTCCGGCGGGAGATGAAGGCCCTGGGTCACGGACCGCTCTGGCTGGCCTTCTTCTCGGCGGCCATCGGGTTCGGCGGCATGTTCGCGGTCTACTCGTACGTTTCGCCCCTGCTCACCGACGCGGCGCACCTGGACATCTCGTGGGTGCCGTGGGTCCTGAGCCTGTTCGGCATGGGGATGACCCTGGGGACCCTCACCTCGGGCCGGGCCCTCGACCGTTCGGTATCCGCCGCCACCCTGGCCGGGTTCGGGGGGACGGCCTTGATCCTGCTGGTCATCGGCCTCTTCGCCGCCAACCCCTGGGTCGCCGTGCCGGCCCTGTTCTTGCTGGGTTTCGTGACCGCCTACATCGCCATGCCCATGCAGGCCCGGCTCATGGACCTCTCTCCCCGGGCTCCTTCCCTGGGGGCGGCCCTGAGCCACTCGGCCCTGAACATCGGCAACGCTTCGGGGGCGGCCTTCGGCGGTCTGGTCCTGGCCCTGGGCTGGGGCGACTTGGCGCCGGCCTGGGTAGGTCTGGGTCTGACCCTGGTGGGAGGGGCGCTCTTTCTGGTCACGGTGCTGAACCCTCGGTGGGGAGCGCCCCATCGGTCGTAGCGGTGGACGGCCTCAGCGA
>JAHFSN010000383.1 GCA_023265735.1 Spirochaetaceae bacterium
GGAAGTTGTTGTTGGGCTCCACCGAGGCGATGAGCTGGTGGTTGGCGATTCCCACGTACAGGTGGATCTCGGCTCCCAGGGGCTCGACGACTTCGACGTTGGCGGGAATGGTGTTCTTGTGGCCGGCGCCGGTGACCAGTTTCAGGTCTTCGGGGCGCACACCGAACAGCACCTGCTTGCCCACGTAGGGCTTGAGGGCGTCACCCTGGGCCCCTTCGATGACGAGGGTGAAGGCGCCCTCGTTGATGGCCACCTTGCCGCCCTTGTCCTCGACGGTCACGGTCACGATGTTCATGGGCGGCGAACCAATGAAGCCGGCGACGAAGCGGTTGATCGGGTGGTTGTACAGTCCGAGGGGAGTACCAATCTGCTGGATCAGGCCGTCCTTGAGCACGACGATCTTGTCGGCCATGGTCATGGCCTCGACCTGGTCGTGGGTCACGTAGATCATGGTCGACTGGAGGCGGGTGTGGAGGGCCGAGATCTCGGCGCGCATCTGCACCCGGAGCTTGGCGTCGAGGTTCGACAGCGGTTCGTCGAAGAGGAACACCTTGGGCTTGCGGACGATGGCCCGGCCGATGGCCACGCGCTGGCGCTGACCGCCCGAGAGGGCCTTGGGCTTGCGCTGGAGCAGGGCTTCGATGTCGAGGATAGCGGCGGCTTCCTTGACGCGGCTCTGGATCTCGGCCTGGGGATACTTGCGGATCCGGAGTCCGAACGCCATGTTGTCGAACACGCTCATGTGCGGATACAGGGCGTAGTTCTGGAACACCATCGCGATGTCGCGATCCTTGGGAGCCACGTCGTTGACGATCTTGCCGTCAATGAGCAGTTCGCCTCCCGAAATATCTTCCAGACCGGCAATCATGCGCAGGGTGGTGGACTTTCCGCAGCCGGAAGGACCGACAAAGACGCAGAATTCTTTGTCCTGAATAAAAATGTTGACATTGTCAACGGCCTTAACATCACCGTCATAGACTTTGGTGATGTTCTTGAGGACGACCTCAGCCATCAGAGAACCTCCAAGAGAGTTAGATTATGGCATCAGGATAGGTCCAGTTGGTCGGACTGTCAAGTTTGAGCGAGGGCCGTCAGTTCCTGCTGGACGAACTGCGGAACTTGTCGAAGGCGGCCTTCAGGCTTTCTTCGGAAGCCGAGGGTGTTTCGAGCCACGGTCGGATGACCGCCGCCTTGAGGGCGCTCCAGTCCGCCGGCAACTCGCCCCAGAAGGCCACTTGGTCGGCCCGGGGCATCCGTCCCTCGGTGTCGGGCCAGCCGTCGGCCAGGGCTTTGCCATTGGGGACCACCAGGGCGGAAAGGCCCCGGGCCAATCCGAAGGCCCTGTCGTCGCCCGCCCGGGTCTGACGGATGAGGTTCTCCTGGGTGTCGACCCGGAAGAGCCAGGCCAGAAAGCCCTCGGCGGCTCCCCGGGTCAGGGAACTGGAGGGAATTCCCGCCCAGACCGTGGAATCGGTGGCGGCCACCAGGCCTCGGGAGTCGACAAACCGGAAGTCCAGGCCGCGCCTCTCCTGCCAGGGGCGCGAGAGGAAGGTGGCCAGGGTCGAGGGGAAGAACTGAATACGGTTGAGGTTGAGCACGAGTACCGGATCAGACTGGAGGTACTTCCTCTGAAACTCCGTCACCTGGTCCCATCCAGGAGACGGCCACGTGTGGAGCATCGAGAGTCCCTCGTTGAGCCGCGACGAGTCCCAGGTGAGGGTGCGTTGGAAGCCCTCGCGGAAATCGGCCCCCTTCAGGTGAAGCAAGGTGAGGCCAAAGGACTGCCATCGGGGCGAAAAGGCCATCCTGGTGGGCGATTTTCCGTCGAGGCCCACGGAGAACCGAGCGTTCTGCGACTTCAGACTCTCCAGGTCTACCGAGAAGCCGGGGAGGTCGGGAACTGTCTTCTCGGAAAAGATGAGGATGGGGAGGTCGAAGGATACGGGCAGGAGCTTGTACGTCTCGCCCTGCTGGCCCGCTTCCAGGATTCCCTTGTAGAACGAGGTCCGGGAGAGGTTGCCTCCGTCGAACAGGAAGCCGAGGGGGACGAGGCCGTCCTTGACCGCCGACGTGGCCAGGCCGCGGGCAATGACCAGGTCGGCCTTGGGGCCCGGCCCGGCGAGGACGGCGGCGGGGTCGTCCTTATATTCGAGAAGAATTTGCCAGTCTCGCTGGGAGGTGTTGAATTTCTCGACGCACAACGCCATCTCGGGGACGTTGGTCCACAGCGTTGAAACCCGCGTTTCCAACTGATTGCAGGAGGAGAGGAGGGCTCCTACCACGCAGACGAGGGCAAGGCGAACCATGGTCAGGGTCCGAACAGCTGGTCGGCGGCCTGAAAGATGGTCCCGTAGAGGGCCCGGAGGTCCCGGTTGTCCACCGACGAGTAGGCGATCCGGAGGTACTTGCCGTTGAGGGCGATGGTGCCGATGCCTTCGGCCCGGAGAAGGTGGCGCCTCAGCTCCTCGCTCGTCCCACGGGTCAGCTCAAACGTCATGAAATACCCGGAGTTGAAGGGAAGGGCCTTGAGGCTCTTCCCCGTGGTCCGGGTCTCCAGGATCGACTTGACGGTCCGGAACCGCTCTTCCAGGACCTTGGCGAACTTCACTTTGATTCCATGGTAAACGAGGCTGGAGAGTTCCTTGTAAAGCAAGGTTTGACCCACCCGGCTCGAACTGGAAATCGTGGTGCGGATGACCCCGAGCACCTTCTGGTTGATGGCTTCGTAGTGGTCATCGGTGAGGCCGAGGGCCCCGAAGGTCAGGAAGCCCACCCGGAAGCCCCAGACGAAGTCTTCCTTGGTGGCGCCGTCGATCTTGACGGCCAGAAGGTTCTCGTGGGCGTTGTGGAGAAGCGTGAAGATGGAATGCGGGTAGACGTTTTCGTCGTAGAAGAGGCCGAAGTACGCGTCGTCGCACAGGACGACGATGTTCAGCCCCGAGGCCGCCACCCGAACCAGTTCGTCGGCCAGAGCCTGGGCCTCGTCCTTGGTGGGGGTGTAGCCGGTGGGGTTGTGGGGAAAGTTCAGCACGAGGACGACTTTGCCCTTCCGGGCCCCCGACGTGAGGGCCTGAGAAAGGCCGGCCACGTTGAGCCCGTTCTTCTCGTTGAAGAGGGAGAACGTGGTGCACTGGGCCTGGGCCCGGGTCTCGAAGATGAGGGGGTAGTTGTCCCAACAGAGCGAGCTGAAGACGACGCCGTCGTCCTCGTCCACGAACAAATCAGCTGCC
>JAHFSN010000384.1 GCA_023265735.1 Spirochaetaceae bacterium
GGGGTGCGAATCTCGTGGCTCATGTTGGCCAGAAACTGACTCTTCGAACGGCTGGCCTCTTCTGCCTCGAGGCTCCGCTGCTTCAGGTCAAGGTTGAGCTGTTTCAGCTTCTGCTGATCCTGGACGCTCTGGGTGATGTCCTGGTGGATGCCCACCACCCGGACGCAGGTGCCGTTGCGGTCAGGGAACCCTTTGGCGATGGTCCGGAAGGTCCGAACTTCTCCCTCGTCGGTGCGGAACCGCAGCTTGGTGTTGAGCGTCTGGTCACCATGGGAGACGGTCTGGATGAAGGCCTCGGCCCGGGGACGATCCTCGGGAAGCAGGGTGGATCGCCAGGCTTGGGTCGAATCGGCGTAGCGGTCCGGTGCCAAACCGTGGAGCCGAAACATGGAGGCCTCCCAGTTCATGCGGTTCTCTCCCACCTCGTACTCCCAAACCCCGAGTTCGGCGGCCTCGTATGCCAACCTCAGCCTTTCGGCGTTCTCGTGCTCCCGAAGTTCCAGGCGTCTCTCCCGCCTTCCCACGAGGGTGAGAAAGGCAAAGGAGAGGGCCACCAGGGCTCCAAAGAGGATCAAGTAGTCGACCAGACGAGACGAGATCAGGGCGTAAACGGCCTCGGGGTGGGCGGTGGCCGAGACCTTGAGCTCTCGGTCCGCGAGAAATTTCAGGGGAGAAAGCGGCTGTTCGATGACCAATTTGCCAGAGACCGGGTCGGAGGCCCCGAGGGAAGCAAAGACGGGGGACTCTCCTGCCAAAAGCCCAATCTGCACGTCGCTCCGGTAGCGCACGGAATCCAGAACGCCTTCGAAATACTCCCGGTTCAGGAACGCCAAGAGGGTCCACCGCGAGTGGCTCCGGGGATCGAAGGCGGTGCGGGCCACCCGGATGGGCCGGTGGAGAAAAGCCGGATCCCGAGAAAAGTACAAGGTTTGAGGAACCATCTGAACAAAGGGGACAAACCCCTGGTCCAGGGGGAAATCGGCGGAGTCGTCCCGACCGAAGGACCCCCGGACGACTCCCTGGTCGTCGAGAAGGACCAACCGGCTCACCGAAGGCATCAGATCCAAGAAGTTGGGGGCCAGAGACGTGAAACGCCCCAGAGGGGAGGTGTTGGGGACGCTGGACCCGCTCCCGGCGATGACCGCCAGTTCGCGGTCGATGGCTCCAAGATGGCGTTCCAGGGTCTGACCGACCACCCGGGCCTGGGTTCTCAGCCGGTCGAGTTCCTGGTTGCGAAGATGCTGGTGGTCCCGGTAGAGGGTGGAACCGACAAAGAGCGCCAAGGCCGTGAGACCCACGGCCAGGGACCACCAAGCCAGGCCGGCCCGGGAACGAGAAGGAGCGCGGGATCTCAAACCGAAGCCTCCAGATTGACGAGGGAACCGGAAATGTAGTCCTGGAACACGGTCTCGCGATGGCCCAGGGCCACGTCGACGACCCAGGGATCGAACTGACTGCCCCGGTGGTCCTGGAGCTCCTGGAGCACCGTTTCCCAAGTTTGGGCCGATCGGTAGACCCGGTTGCTCAGCATGGCGTCGACGGTATCGGCCACGGCGATAGCCCGGGCCTCGAGGGGAATCTCCTCACCCCGAAGTCCCTGGGGATACCCGGAGCCGTCGAACCGCTCGTGGTGGAAGAGCACGAGCGGGATGGACTCCTCAAGAAACGGAATCCTGGCCAGGAGGTCCCTGCCGATTTCGGGGTGACGCCGCATCTGCTGGCGCTCGAAGGGATCGAGGGAACCGCTCTTGTGCAGGATGGAATCGGGGATGCCTACCTTTCCCACGTCGTGGAGGAAGGCGCCCCACCGGATGGCCTGGAGGTGCTTTTCCTGGTCGAGCCCCAGGGCCCGGCAGAGGCGGACCGTCGTGTTGGAGACTCTCTGACAGTGTTCTTCCGTTTCAACGTCCCGAAGACCGATGGCCGCGGCGATGGCCATCACCGATTGGTTGTACCAGGGACGGAGGGCCCGGAAGTGTTGGTTCAGGGCGGCTTCGCAGGCGTCCACGAGCTCCGTGGAGGAAAGCGTATCGCCCAGGCAGTCTCGGGCTCCGGCCTTCAGGAAGTCGACGGCCAACTCATAGTCGGGCAGCAAGCCCGCCACAATCACCACCGATTCGGGGTACTTTCCGCAGACGGCCCGGACCCGAAATCGGTCGGGGTACCATTCCGGACGCCAATGGATCAAAATCAGATCGAAGCCGGCCAACTCTGTCTTCCGCCAAAGGAACTCGATGTCTCCCGCTTCGTGGGCCTCATACTGATGCTCTTCGAAGAGACGAGACAGTTCGCGGCGCAATTCGTCCTGTTCCTCGACAATCAGTACGCTCTTCTTCGGTTTCATGATGACTCCGAAGAGCATAAGCATAGGGCGTGCCAAGGACGAAGATGCCAATAACTTCATTCCATAGATGCAGTTAAGAGTTAATTTGCATGGCAGATCTTGCCCGAGGTCATGTGAACTTCCTCACACCTGTCGGAATTCACGCGCTCCAAACGGGCGCACTCTCCCCGGGGGACTATTTCTTCAGGCGCTTGTTGAGGGCGGTACGACTGATGCCGAGAACCTTGGCCGCCGTGCCTTGAACGCCCTTGGACCGGGCCAGGGCTTCTTCGATCAGGGCCTCGCTCAGTTCCCGAAGGGTGGGCAACTCGGGCCACCGGCTCAGGTCGATCTGGGTGGTCGGCGTCCCGACGAGGTCCCCGCGCGCCAGAGTAGGCAGGGACTTTTCGGTGAGGGGTCCGCCTTGATGCCGGACCAGGACATCGGCCACGAGACCTTCGAGCTCCCGGATGTTCCCGGGAAACGGCGTCTCGGCCAGGCGTCGAAAGAATGTCTCGTCGGCGGCGGGGACGGGCTTACCGATCTGGGTTGAGTACCGCTTGATGAAGTGGAGGGCCAGGGGCCGGATATCCTCCCGCCGTTCCCGAAGCGGCGGCACGGTGACCCGGTGCGACCAGAGGCGATAGAACAGGTCCTTCCGGAACAGCCCCTTCTCAACCTGGGAAGGAAGGTCGTGGTTGGTGGCAAAGACAAACCGAGCCGACGACCGCGCCATCTTGTCGCTCCCGAGGGCGTAGTACTCCCGGTTCTGCAGAAGCCTCAGCCGCTTCACCTGGGATTCGGGCGAGAGGTCGCCCACCTCGTCGAGGAACAGCGTTCCCCCCGAAGCCTGCTGGATGAATCCCGTGCGGACCCCGAGGGCCCCCGTGAAGGCACCCTTCACGT
>JAHFSN010000385.1 GCA_023265735.1 Spirochaetaceae bacterium
GCCGCCAAGGCCGCCAAGCGGTCCGTCCTCTGGTACGACGTGGATGGGTACGCCCTCGAACCCGGGGTGATCGTGGGCAGCGGCAGCATCCAGCAGGACAAGGCGTCGTACGAACTGGTGAAGAAGGCCCTGGCCGGGACGTTGGAATACGGCAAGCCCCAGGTCGTCGGCATCAAGGACGGCTACATCGACTACCTGACGGGAGCCGAGGCGTACAAGAAGGCCGTGTCCGAGGCCGTCCGGACGAAGTTCGAGGCCGTCCTGGCCGACTTCAAGTCGGGCAAGACCCACCTCGAGATGCCCGTTCCCCAGAACTGAGGCCACCGTTGGCCCCTGGTACTCCCCTCGTCCTTCTTGAGGATCTCTCTAAGACCTGGCCCGACAATGGAGTTCGGGCCTGCGACCGGGTGACCCTCGAGATTCGGGCCGGGGAAGTGCTGGCCCTGCTGGGGGAGAACGGCGCCGGCAAGAGCACCCTCGTGAGTCTGCTGGCCGGTACCGAGGCCCCCGACGAGGGACGTATTCTCTTCGAGGGCCAACCCCTCGACGCCCCCGACGAGGCCCTGACCCGGGGGATCGTGCTGGTTCCCCAGCATCCCCCGTTCTCGCCGGAACTCACCCTGTGGGAGCTGGCCATTTTGGGGGCCGAGGGTCGAAACTGGTTCGGCCGCCGAGCCAGGAAGGCGTACGGGGACGAGCTGACCGCCACGGCGGCCCAGTGGGGGTTCTCCCTGGACTGGAACCTGACGGGGCGCCAGGCGGGTCCCCTGGCCCTCCAGCGGGCCACCCTCACCGCCGTGTTCCGACGGCATCCCCGGGTGCTCATCCTCGACGAACCCACCGCGGCCCTCCCCATGCCCGAGGCCCGGGCCCTGCTGTCGTGGGTGTCGGCCTGGGCCCGCCAGGAAGGCACGGCGGTGGTCTTCATCACCCACAAGCTGCCCGAAGCCCTCGAGTGGGCCGACCGGATCGCCGTGATGCGGACGGGCCGCATCGAGGCCATCGTCACTCCTGCCCAGACGTCCCTGGACCAATTGGGCGCCCTCCTCTTTCCGGCCATCGGGGTCGCCGTCAAGGAGATCGAACTCCCTCCTCCCGCCGACGGGGCCCCGGTGGTCTTCGAGACCCGGGGAACCCGAGCCGACTTTCTCTTGAAGGCGGGCGAAGTCCTGGGGCTGACTTCGCTGCGGGGTGAGGGCGCCGAGGCCCTCGAGGAAGAGCTCACCGGCATGTCGCCCCTCCCCGAGGGGTGCCTCCACCTCGACGGCCACGACGTGACCAACCGAGGCATCGCCGACCTGAGGCGTCTGGGGCTCAGCTACGTGCCCTCGGACCGACTCGGCCGGGGATCGAGTCCCCTGTCGCCCCTGGCCAGCAACGTCATTCCCTACCGCGTCGGCGAGCTGACCAGGCGCGGCCTCCTGAGGCGCAGGTCGATCCGGAAATACTTCCAGGATCTCAAGAAGCGTTACGGGCTTGCCGGCGAGGCTGGCCAGCGGCTGGTCACCCTGTCGGGGGGGAATATCCAGAAGCTGATCCTGGCCCGGGAGATGGAGCTGGGGCCCCGGGTCCTCGTCCTGGCCGAGCCGAGCTGGGGCCTCGATGTCGAGGCCCGGAGAATCCTCTGGAACCTCATCCGCAAGTCAGCACGGCAGGGGACGGCGGTGGTGGTCCTCAGCAGTGAACCCCTGGAGCTCTTTGAGGTCTGCACCCGGATCGGCGCCCTGGCCGGGGGGCGCCTCAGGGCTCTGCGGCCCACCGGCGAATGGACGCCGGAGTCCCTGGGTCGGGTGCTTTTGGGGCTCGCCGAATGACGTCGAAGCGAATCAATCCCCTCACCAGCGGAGCCGGGGCCCTCTCGGCCCTGGGTCTTGCCCTCCTGGTGGCCATCGCGTTGCTGGTGGCCCTGAGCGCCCACCCGCTGCTGGCCCTCCGGGCCTTCTTCGTCGGTCCCCTCTCGTCGGGCCTGGCCTGGGGCAACCTCCTCAACCAGGCGCTCCTCCTCACCCTCACGGGTCTGGCGGCGTCGCTTGCCTTTGGGGCCGGGTCGTTCAACCTGGGCGGCGAGGGCCAGACCTACTCGGGCGGACTGGCCGCCGTGGCCGTGGCCCTGGTCCTGCCGGTGGCCTGGGGCGCCGGGGGAATTCTCGTGGCCCTGGCCGCCGGGGTGGCCGCCGGGGCCCTTCTCGGGGGGCTGAGCGGCTGGTTCAAGGTGAGGTTCGACGCCGACGAGATGATCACGTCGTTCCTCCTCTCGGCGGCGGCCGTTCCCCTGGTCGACGCCGTCATGACGGGGCCGGGCCTCGGGGCACCCCAGAGTATGCTCATCCAGTCGCGTCCCGTGGCCGAGGCGTTTTGGCTCCCGGGCCTTCTGGCGCCGTCGAACCTGCATGTGGGGGTCTTCCTGGCCCTGCCCCTGCTGGTCGTCTTCGGCGTCCTGGTCAACCACACCCCCTGGGGATACCGGCTTCGGCTCATGGGGCGCAACCGGGACTTTGCCCGGTACGCGGGGATCTCCACGGGATTCTACGCCCTGATGCCCCTGGGCCTCTCGGGGGGCCTCCACGGATTGGCCGGGGCCCTCGGGGTCCTGGGGACCCAGCACGCCCTGGTCCAGGGGTTTTCGGCGGGGTGGGGCTGGAACGGCATTGCGGTGGCCCTCATCGCCCGAACCAACCCCTGGGCCGCGCTGCCCGCGGCGTTCCTCTTGGCCTTCCTGGATCAGGCCAGCCGTACCGTCGTCCTCCAGGGGCAGTTTCCGTTTCAGCTCAGCGCCCTGTTCCAGGCCGCCATCCTGTTCTTTATCACCGCCCGGATCGTCCTTCCCCGCTGGCGGAAGCGGAGGGCGTCGTGAGTCTGGTTCCCTTCGATCTCCTGACCCCCTTGCTCGTGGCGGGTCTCGGGGCCCTCTGGTCGGAACGCGCGGGGGTCCTGAACATCGCGGTGGAGGGGCAGATGCTGGCCGGGGCCCTGGCGGCGGTGCTGGGGGTCCACTTCACGGGGAGCCTGGGAGTGGGCCTGGGCGTGGCCATCGTCTTCGGAGCCCTGACGGGTCTGGTCCTGGCCTGGGGTACCCTCGACCTGAAGGCCGACCCGTTCATCGCGGCCTTGGGGCTCAACCTGCTGCTTCCCGCCCTGGCGGGATGGGTGTCGTTCGGTCTGTTTGGAAACCTGGGAGTGGTCCGCTGGGAAGGGGCGGTTCCCGCCTGGGGAGGGATTTCCGCCTTCT
>JAHFSN010000386.1 GCA_023265735.1 Spirochaetaceae bacterium
CAAAGAAGTCGGCCAGCTCCACTTCGATGGTCCCACCCCAAGGCGAAACCGTATCGTTGGTCAGCCAAAGGCTCACCAGGGGACCCTCGTCCTTCCAGCTCAGAAGAAGAGGTGCGAAGGCCCGCTTGAGGGCCCAGTAGCCCGCCTTGGGGCGCCGATAGAAGTCCACCACGCTCCAGCTCAGGGTGGGCCAGCAGTCGTTGAGCTGCCAGACCAGGGCCCCCGAGCAGTCGGGCCGGCGCCGCCGGTAGTGCTCGACACCGAATCGAAGGCCGTCGGCCTGGGCCAGCATGGAAAGGTCGATGGCCTGGTCGAGGTCCCCGGGGAGTCCCGTCAATCCTTCCATGAGGAGCTTCCCCCGGTTGGGCCGCTTGTCTTTGTTGCGAAACCTCAGCCCAAAGCTGTCGAGGACGAGGTCTTCCGGGGGAAGGCACGCTTCGAGGGTGGCCCGGACGGGGAACGCGTGCAGGCCGAACTCCGAGACGAACTTGCCGAAGTCGTGGGCGAAGTGCTTGAAGCTGACGCCCGCGGCGCTGTTGTCGGCCCGGACGCCTTGGCCCGGCACCTGGGGATAGATCTGCCCGGCCCACACCTGCCAGTTGTGCTTGTCGCCTTCGTCGTCCCCGTTGGGGTCCGTCCCCCCGAAGGGCGAACTGGGCCAGTAGGTGCGGCTGGGGTCCAGTTCGGCGAAGAGCCGGGGGAAGAGGTCCTCCCAGAGCCGGCGGCCGTAGAGCCGGGCCTCGGGCCTCTCCCTCTCCTTCTGTTCGTGGATCCACTCGATCTCGTTGTTGCCGCACCACAGGGCCAGGCACGGGTGGTTGCGGAGCCGGGGGACCAGGGACCGCACCTCGGCCTCGGCGGCGGCCACGAAGGCCGGGTCGTGGTCGGGGTACGAGGAGCAGGCGTAGGCCAGGTCCTGCCAGACCAGAAGGCCCTGGCGGTCGCATTCCCGGTAGAACGCGGGCTTCTCGTAGACGCCGCCGCCCCAGACCCGCAGCATGGTCTGGTTCCCCTGGCGGGCGAGGTCCACCCAGACCTGGTAGTCCGCGTCGGTCACGGTGCCCACCAAGCTGTGGGCCGGGATCCAGTTCGTCCCCCGGGCAAAGAGCTCGACGCCGTTGAGGACAAACTGAAAAATGCTCTGTCCCCCGGCGGTTCGCCTCAGCTCAAGGGTACGGATACCCACCTCGTCGCTCCAGGTGTCGAGGACCCCCTCGGGTCCCTCCAGCCTCACCACTAGGGTCGACAGCCGGGGTTCACCCAGGTCGTGGGTCCACCAGAGCCGGGGTTCCCGGACCACGAACTCCCGGTGCCCCCGGCCGGCCTCGAGGGGGAACCGGATTTCTGGAACCCCTTCGAGGGCGACCACGGCGGTCAGCGGACCTTCCGCCTCCCCCCGGACCTCGACGTCCACCGCCACCCGGGCCTCCCGGGCCGACGCTTCCAGGGTCCGGAAGAACACCGAGCCAACTTCCACCCGGCCCGGCACCACCAGCTCCACCTCGCGCCACAGCCCGGCGGTGACCAGCCGGGGGCCCCAATCCCACCGCCAGCCGAATTGGGCCTTCCGGGCCCACACGCGGTCGCGGTCGTAGCTGTACCACATCCGAGGGTCGGGTTCGGCCGGGACATGGGCCTTCACTGGGTCGATGACCACCCTCAGGGCGTTGGCGCCTGACCGGAGGGACAGAGCAGAAAATTCTTGGGCCACCAGCATATTGGCAGCTCGTCCCAGGGAGGTCCCGTTGAGGAACACCTCGGCGAAGGTGTCCAGGCCGTGGAAGACCAGCCGGGCCCGGGCCGGGTTCCCCGTAAAGTCGAAGGAGGTCTCGTAGACCCAGGTCTTGTCCTCCACCCAGCGGCAGTCCTCGGCCTGGATGCCGAAGAACGGGTCGGCGATGAGCCCCTGGGCGAGCAGCGTCGAATGAACATCTCCGGGCACCAGCGTCGGAAAGGGTCCCACGGATTCGTCGGCGGCCCTCAGGGTCCAGCCGTCATGGAGAAATCGTCGAATCACACCCTTACCCTTTCACGGCACCCGCGGTCATTCCCTTGATAATCTGTTCTTGAAGAACGAAATACAGGATGAGCAGAGGAATCGACGCGATCATCAGGGCGGCCATGAGGCCCGCGTAGTCCGCTGTGTAGGCCCCTAAGAAGTTGTATAGCCCCAGGGGGAGGGTTTTCTTCTCCTCGGTGGTGAGGAAGATGAGGGCGAAGCTGAATTCCTTCCAGTTATTCAGGAAGTTGAGGATGGCCACGGTGGCCAGCACGGGTTTCGACATGGGCAGCACCAGGGCCCAGAACACCCGCAGCAGCGACGCGCCGTCGAGGATGGCCGCCTCGAGGACCGAGTCGGGAAAGGCCCGCAGAAAGCTCTCCATCAGGAAGATGGTGATGGGCAGTCCAAAGGCTGTATACGAGAGGATGAGGGACCAGGGGTTGTCCAGCAGCTTGAAGTCCCGCATCTGAATGAAGAGCGGCACGAGAACAGACTGAAGGGGAATCAGCATCCCCAGGATGAAGAACCCGTACACGACCCCCCGGAGGCCAAACCGGAACTTGGCCAGGATGAACCCGGCCGACGCTCCGGCCAGGATGGTCAGGCCCACGGCCCCCAGGGAAACGATCACGCTGTTGAAGAAGTAGGTGCCGATCTTGGCCGTCTGCCAGGCGTTCACGTAGTTCTCCACGTGCCAGATCCCCGGAAGGGCGAAGGTGCTGAGGGCAATGTCCCCGTTGGTCTTGAACGACGAGTACAGCATCCAGACCAGGGGGAACAGGGTGGTCACGGCGAAGAGCGCCAGCAGAAGGTAGAGGACCGAGCGGGCGCCGATCCGGCGCAGGGTCGCCAGCATCACTTCTCCTCCTGTCTGGTCAGTCCGGCCCGGCTCACCAAAATGAGCCCCAAGCTGATGACCGTGATAACCAAGGAGACGGCGCTGCCGAAACCGTACTGGCTCACGGCGAAGGTCTTGTTGTACATGTAGGTCGCCATCACCTCGGTGGCGTTGGCGGGCCCTCCCTGGGTCATGACGAAGATGAGGTCAAAGGACCGCATGGACCCCGAGATGCACAGCACCACCGAGGCCACCACCGTGGGCCACACCAGCGGAAGCTGGATACGGGTCAGCTGCTGCGTGGGGGTGGCCCCGTCGATGGAGGCCGCCTCCAGGATCTCGGCGGGGATGTTCTGAAGGGCGGCCAGGAAGATGATCATGTAGAA
>JAHFSN010000387.1 GCA_023265735.1 Spirochaetaceae bacterium
TGGGGCCAGCGGTTCCGGCTTGTGGCGTCTCTGATCCAGCCCGAGATCCTGGTCGTGGTGCTGACCACCACGGTCTACGCCCTCAAGATCTTCGGTCCCATCTACGTTCTGACCCGGGGCGGTCCGGGGCACGCGACCATCGTCCCCTCGTACTTCGCCTACCAGAACTTCTTTGAAAAAGCCAACGTGGGCTACGGCTCGGCAATCGCTACCCTGATGACCCTGATCATCGTGATCTTGACCGTCCTGCTCCTGAGGGTCCAAGCCCGCCAGGAAAGGATCGAGGAGTAACCCATGGCCGAACGAAAAGCAAGCTGGGCCGCGTGGCTGGGCCTCCTGTTCATGGGGATCTTCACGGTCCTGATCCTCGCGCCCTTCTTCATTGTGACCATCAACGCGTTCAAGACGCCGTCGGACTACGCGTCGCACGGGCCCCTCGGGCTGCCCGCGGTGTGGAGCCTCGACAGCCTGGCCGCCTTCTGGGAACGGGTCGACTTTACCGGCAAGCTGCTCAACAGCCTCATCATCAGCTCCTCGGTGGCGGTGGTGGGGGTGCTCTTCGCCCTCCTGAACGCCTTTGCCCTGGGCATTGGCCGGGTCAAGGGACGGCTGCTGTTCCTCGTCCTGTTCATCCTGGGCAATACGATTCCCCAGGAAACCCTGGCGTACCCCATCTACTACTTTGCCAAGGCCCTCCACGTGTATGGCCACCCCATCGCGGTCATCGTGGTGTTCATCGTCATCCAGGGAGCCTTCGGCACCTACCTGCTCAGCTCGGTGTTCTCGGCCTTCCCCCGGGAGATGCTCGAGGCCGCCCAGGTGGACGGGGCCAACAAGAACACCCTGCTGTGGCGCATCGTGGCGCCCGTGAGTGTGCCGACGCTATCGGTGCTGTTCACCTTCTTCTTCATTTGGACGTGGAACGAGTTCTTCCTTCCTCTCATCCTTCTCCCCTCCAACGCCGCCCAAACGGTCCCCATCGCCATCTCGGTGACCCAGGGCCAGCACAACATGGACGCCACCATGGCCAGCGCCTCGGCCCTCTTGGGCCTGCTGCCGTGTCTGGTCTTCTTCGTCCTGTTCCAGCGGACCCTGACCCGGGGCGTGACGGCCGGGAGCATCAAGTAACCAGGAGACATCATGAAGTTCACCAACGGATTCTGACGTGTCCGCGACGGGTTCACCGTTTTCAGCGCGGGCCAGGCCTACGACGCGCGCCAGCATAACGGCGCCCTGGAGGTCTACGCCCCCATCAAGCCTGTGGTCCAGCGCGGCGACGTCCTCAACGCGCCCCAGCTTACCTTCGAAGTGAGCGCCCCGGCCCCTGACGTCCTCAAGGTGCGGATCAGCCATTTTCAAGGAGGGAAGACCCGTCTGCCCGAGTTTGTCCTGACCCCGGCCCAGAAGACCCCGGCCACCGTCGTGGTCGACGACACCCGGGCCGAGATCACGTCGGGGCGTCTGACGGCGCACTTTGACCGGGGCCTCGTCCCCTGGAACATGGAGTTCCGGGCCGAGGGCCAGGTGCTTACCCGCAGCGAGTCCAAGGGCCCTTCGTGGGTCACCGGACCCGAAGGCAAAACCTGGATGAAGGAGGAGCTGTCCCTCGACGTGGGCGAGTCCGTCTACGGCCTGGGTGAACGCTTCGGCGCCTTCCTGAAGAACGGCCAGGTGGTCGAACTCTGGAACGAAGACGGCGGCACGTCGAGCGAGCAGGCGTACAAGAACGTGCCCTTCTACCTGACCAACCGGGGCTACGGCATCTTCATCAACCAGCCCGAGCGGGTGAGCGTCGAGGTGGCCAGCGAGAAGCTGAGCCGGGTGCAGTTCAGC
Source organism: Spirochaetaceae bacterium (assembly GCA_023265735.1). Classification (GTDB taxonomy): domain Bacteria; phylum Spirochaetota; class Spirochaetia; order JABEVK01; family JABEVK01; genus JAIFLN01. The sequence continues at coordinate 1,834 of JAHFSN010000387.1, forward strand.
GTCGAGGGCGAGGTGCTGGAGTACTACATTTTCTATGGTCCCACTCCCAAGGAGATTCTGACCAAGTACACCGCCCTGACGGGGAGGGCGCCCCTGCCTCCCCTCTGGTCCTTCGGCCTGTGGCTGACCACCAGCTTCACCACCAGCTACGACGAGGCCACCGTCACCAGTTTCATCGACGGCATGGCCCAGCGGCAGCTGCCCCTGTCGGTGTTCCACTTCGACTGCTTCTGGATGCGCGAGTTCCACTGGACGGACTTTGTCTGGGATAGCCGCACCTTCCCCGACCCGAAGGGCATGCTGGCCCGGCTCAAGGCCAAGGGTCTCAAGATCTGCGTGTGGATCAACACCTACATCGCCCAGCGTTCGGTGCTCTTCGAGGAGGGACGGAAGCACGGCTACCTCCTGAAGAAGCCCGACGGAGGCGTTTGGCAGACCGACCTGTGGCAGGCCGGCACGGCCATCGTCGACTTCACCAACCCCCAGGCCTGCCAGTGGTACACGGCCCACCTCGAAACCCTCCTCGACCTGGGCGTGGACTCGTTCAAGACCGACTTCGGCGAGCGCATTCCCACCGACGTGGTCTGGTTCGACGGCTCCGACCCCCAGCGCATGCACAACTTCTACCCCTACCTCTACAACAAGGTGGTCTTCGAGCTCCTGGAACGCAAACGGGGCAAGGGGGAGGCGGCCGTGTTCGCCCGGTCGGCCACCGCGGGGGGCCAGAAGTTCCCCGTCCACTGGGGAGGGGACTGCGCGTCCACGTTCCCGGCCATGGCCGAGAGCCTGAGGGGCGGCCTCAGCCTGGGCCTGTCGGGCTTCGGGTTCTGGAGCCACGACATCGGCGGCTTCGAAGGTACTCCCCCAGAGGCCCTCTTCCACCGGTGGCTGGCCTTCGGGCTCCTGTCGAGCCACAGCCGGCTCCACGGCAGCAACTCGGTGCGGGTGCCCTGGGTCTACGGGGACAGAGCCGTCGAGGTGACTCGGTTCTTCACGGCCCTCAAGATGAACCTCATGCCCTACCTCTTCGCCCAGGCCGTGGCCACCACCCAGACCGGCGTGCCCCTGATGCGGGCCGCCCTCCTGGAGTTCCCCGACGACCTCACCTGCCAGACCCTGGACCGCCAGTACTTCCTGGGCGAGTCCATGCTGGTGGCCCCGGTGTTCCGGGCCGACGGCCAGGTCGACGTGTGGATCCCCGAAGGCACCTGGACCCACCTGCTCTCCGGCAAGACCGTCGAGGGTCCCCGGTGGAGTCCCGAGGTCCACGACGCCCTGAGCCTGCCCCTCTACGCCCGGCCCCACAGCCTCATCGCGGTCACATCCGAAAGCCAGCGGCCCGACGCCGACTGGACCAAGACGTTGACGATCCGGGCCTTTGCC
>JAHFSN010000388.1 GCA_023265735.1 Spirochaetaceae bacterium
GATCTTGGCAAAGGCGGCCTTGTAGTCGGCCAGGGTGGTCAGCTTGGCGGGGTCGACGCCGGCCTTGGCCAGGACGTCGGCGTTGTAGGCCATGCCCCAGCCTTCGACGGCCACGGGGAAGCCAATGACCTTGCCCTTCGAGGCATCGCCGATCTTGTTGCCGGCGGCGTCGACAACGTAGGGCAGACTGGTCTGGGCCACCCACTTTTCACCGGTCAGGTCGAGGATAATGTTGGCCCAGTCGGCGTACCGAGCGGGACCGTCGACCACGAAGATATCGGGCATTTCCCCGGCGGCGTAGTCGGCCTTGAGGAGCTGGTCGATGCCGTTGCTGACGTCTCCGCCCGAGGTGATGATGTTCACCTCAACGTTGTTGGCCTTGCCCCACGCGGCGGCGTAGGCCTTCATCTGCTTGTCGATTTCGACCTTGTTCTGGAGCAAGGTAATCTTGGCCTGGCCGAAGACTCCGGCCGTCAGCCCAAGAACGAGGAGGACGAACGCGAACTTTTTCATGGCGTCTCCTTGAAAAAACGGTTTCGAGATCGGCGCCGCTGCGGGCACCGGGTCCGGGGACCTTAAGGGAAGTATCCCGGCACCCCGCGAAAACCGTAAAGTTTGAAGATTGGCGTTCTCGTTCGACTTTTAGGGGGAAAACGTTGACGCAGGGTCGGTGTCGGGTTCCCAAGGCAGGCGGATGCGGACCGTGGTGCCGCCCCCGGGAGTCTGTTCGAGGGTCAGGCCGTACCCGGCGCCGTAGTTGAGCTGGATGCGGTGGTGCACGTTCACCAGCCCAAAGCCCCCGGGTCCCGTGCCTTCGTCGGACTGGGCCAGCCGCTGGGTAAGCTGGCCTCGTTTGGCGTCGGAGATGCCCTTGCCGTTGTCGACCACCAGCCATTCCAGACCGCCGCCCACCGCCCGGGCCGAGATCCTCAGGCGTCCCTGGGACGAACGCTTGTCCATGCCGTGCTTGATGGCGTTTTCCAGGAGGGGCTGGAGGACGATCTTCAGGGTCCGGCGTTCCAGGATGGCCTCGTCGACGTCGAACTCAAACTCGAAACACCCGGGGTAGCGCATCTGGCTGATACTCAGGTAGGCCTTGGCGTGGTCGATCTCGTCCTGGACCCGGTAGGACTCCCGGCCCTGGCTGAGGCTGAGCCGGAAGAACCGGGCCAGGGCCGTGACGATCTGGCTGATTTCCTTCTGGTGGGCCTGGTGAGCCATCCAGTTGATGGAGTCGAGGGTGTTGTAGAGGAAGTGGGGATTGATCTGGTACTCGAGCACCTGAAGCTCGCTGAGCCGGCGTCTGCGGTGCTCTTCGTCGATGCGGCCCATGAGCCGCGTGATGTCGGCGGCCATGGTGTTGAAGCTGCGCTGGAGCCGGCCCACCTCGTCGTGACGCCCCACCTCCGAGCGCACCTCCATGGCTCCCTCGCCGAACGTCTCCATGGTCTTCTCCAGGTTGCGAAGGGGGGCCGTGAACCCCTCGGCCACCCAGAGAGACACCACCAGGGCCACCAAGAGGACCAGCAGCGAAAACAGAAACACCTGGGTGCCGATCTTCCCCGACTCGGAGTTCAGGTACGACCCGGGCACGGCCCCGACCACCGTCCAGCCGGTGACCCCCAGGGGCGCCAGGGAGAAGAGGTGCTCCTGGCCCTCCCACACCCGAAACCCGGGGGGACTGGCTGCGTTGAGCCACGCGGCGGGTAGAGCTTGGGTGCCGGGGGCCCGGGCGGGCTGCCGACCCGCCACCACGGTGCCCGTCCGGTCGACCACAAACAGGTCGGCGCCCTCCCCCACGTCCACCGACCGGATGACCCGGGAAAACATCTCCGGATTGAGGACGACGATGAGGTACCCCAGGGTCTCGTCGGCCATGGCGTTGCGCAGGGGCCTCACCAGCACGATGTCGATGCGGCTCCTATCGGGAAGCTGGGCGAGGGTGAGGCCCAGGTTCCTCACTTCCTTGGTGGCCGTCACCGTCCGGGCCAGCTGGTCCAGGGTCGTGATGGGCCAGGGGTACTGGTCGGTGGCGTGGATCATGTCGCTGGGGAGCCCCGGGCCCTGGGGACTGAAGAGCATGATCACGTCGTCCACGTCGTCCACGTTGAGGAACTTGCTCTGGAGCATCTTGGCAAAGATGAACCGGGTCATGACCCGGTCGGCCCGGCCGGCCATCTTGTAGGCCACCATCCGGCCGCTGGTTTCCGGGGCGATGAGGATGTCGTCGGTGAGGGCCTTGACCTTCTGGAACTCCCCGGCCAGGTTGAGGGCGAGCTGGCCCACCAGCTGCCGCGAGTAGGTGCCGATTTTGTCCCGCAGGGCCCCGGCGGTGGTGCCCACGGCCAGGAGGCTCGCTCCCACCAGGGGGACCAGGGCCAGGGCCACCAGGGCCACGAAGAACCGGGTCCTCAGGGTCAGGGCCGGGACCGCCAGGGTCACGGGCGGCTCCAGGCCTGGCCCAGGGAGCGCCAGAACTGGGCGTGGCTCTGGGGGTGCTCGAGGTACGAGCGCATGGCCGCCGCCACGGCCTTGGTCTTGTCGGGAAACCGGGGGAGGACCCAGGGCAGGGTCTGACCCTGGCGCCAAGCCTGGGCGAACGGCGTCGAAAGGGGGCCCACCGGCGCCGAGGCGAGGCTCACGTAGGGCGGAATCACCTTCAGCTCCTGGAGGAGGAAACGCTTTCCCGACGGACTCGAATGCAGCCACTCGAGCCAGGCCTTGGCTTCGTCCTTCACCGGGGAGTCCCGGTTCACGATCCAGTAGTTGGGCACGCCCATGGGCAGCCTCGTCGATGGCGTGTCGGAGACGGGCATGGGGAGGACCCCCACGTCGAGGTCGGGCACCCCCTTCGTCAGGTCAGGTTCGATCCAGTTGCCCTGCTGGATCATCGCCGCCTGGCCCGCCAGGAAGGCCGCCACCGACGCGGTGTAGGTGCCCGACGTGGGGTTGGGCTGGCCGTAGCGCGCCGTCAGGTCGAGGAGCCTCATCCACCCCTCGACCACGGCGGCGTCGGGTCCTGGGGACCGTCCCGAAGCCAGGGCGTCGACAAACCTGTCCACGTCCTTCACGGCCCCCAGAAGGATGTTGAAGTTGTGGACCCCCAGCACCCACCATTCCGCGTAGCCGTTGCTGAAGGGAACCAGGCCCGCGGCCTTCAGCTTCTCGCAGGTCTCCCGCAGCGACGTCAAAGTGTCGGGAAGCCTGTCGATCCCG
>JAHFSN010000389.1 GCA_023265735.1 Spirochaetaceae bacterium
GGGGCCTCGGGAGCCTTGGGATAGTCCCGCAGAAGGCGGCCGAAGTCGGGGAGCGCCCTGACGGTGTCGCCGGCGTCGAGGAACCCTCGGCCCCGGCCCAGGAGCCAGCCGGGTACCCGGGCCGATTGGGGAAACTCGGCGATAAGCTTGTCCCAGTTCTTCCGGGCTCCGGCCGCATCCCCGGCCTTGGCGCGGTCGAGGGCAGCCCGGCTGCGGACCTCCTCGCGGAGGGCCTCGTTGGGGTGGGACGTCGCCCAGGCGTCCAGGACCCCGGCCGCCTCGGCCCAACGTCCCCCGGTCTCCACCAGAAACGCGTAGCGCTGGACGCAGGCGCCTCCCAGGGCGCCATCGGGTCCGTCCGAGGCCCTCTGCCACCAGGCCGCTTCGGGCTTCCCCAGGTCCTCGGCGACCCGGGCCCTGTCGGCGGCCACGGCCTGTTTCCGGGCGGGGTCCGATTCCCGGGTCCAGAGCGACTCCAGCACCCGGGCCAGGGCGTTCTTGTCCTTGATCCCTTGAAAGAGCGTCACCCGCAACCTGTCCCAGCGAACCTCGCCGGGAAACTTTTGGCTCGAGGCGTCGACGAGAACCTTCGCTTCGTCCCACCGGCCTTGGCCCAGAAGAAGCTCCACGGCGGTGGTGCGGGACCGGAGGTCCCAGGGATCGCCGGGGTTCGCTTCCCAGGACAGCTTGGCGTGCTGAAGGGCCTCGGAGGTCCGGCCCTGCCGGCGGTCCAAGTCGGCCCACACGGCCCAGGCTTGGGCCAAGAGCGCACTTTCCTGGCTGGCCTTGGTGAACGCATCGAGGGCCTGGACCGCTGGCCCGTCCTGGCCCAGACCCAACCGGGCCAGGGCGAGGTTGAGCAAGGCCCGGGTGGCGTAAGGCTGTTCGTCGGGAAAGCGCCCTTGACCCGTCAGCTCCCGTTCAGCTTGGGCGTACTGACCGGCGGCCAAATAGGCCGTGCCGCGCCAGTAGGGCAGCTGCTTCGTAAACGCCGACTGGGGCCAGGCGCGGTCCAGCTTCTGGAATCCGTCGAGACTCCCTCGGTAGTCCCCGAGGTGAAAGAGCGCCACGGCCCGCAAAAAGGCGGCCGTAGGCGCGTCGGCTTCGTCGGAGTGATCCCTGAGGAATTCCGCCAGGAGGGACGACGCCGTCTTCCAGTCCTGGCGCCCAAAGGCCGCCTTGGCTTCGCCGAACGAAACGGCGAACGCGCCGCTGACCGCGCCCAGGAAGACCAGGGCGAGGAGGAGGCGCCTCACCTCAGCGGGCACCGGCTATGGGAGACTCCGTCGAAACCGGCTGGAACTTCTTGATCCGCAGTGCGAGCTTCTCCTGCCGCAATTCCACGGTGATCTCGTCTCCGCTTTCCAGCTGTCCCTGGAGAATCTTCGTCGACAGCATGTCCTCCAGTTCCTTCTGAAGGGTCCGGCGCAGGGGTCTGGCCCCGTAGGTCACGTCGTACCCTTTCTTGATGAGCCAGTCTCGGGCCCGGGAAGTCACTTCGATGCGTAGGTTCCTCTGGAGGAGCCGTTCGCGGATCTCGCCCAGCATCAGGTGGAAGATGTTCTCGACTTCCTTGGGGGTCAGGGCGTGGAACACCACGATTTCGTCGATGCGGTTCACAAACTCGGGGCGGAAAGCCCTCTTGAGCTCGGCCATGGCCGACGCCTTGATCTCCGAGTGGCTGAGCATGCCCACGCCTGTCTGGAACCCGAGGGTGCCGCTCTTGGTGATCTGCCGGGCCCCGGCGTTGCTGGTCATGATGATGAGGCAGTTCCGGAAGCTCACGGTGTGACCCAAGTTGTCCTGAAGCTCCCCTTCCTCGAGGATCTGCAGGAGGAGGTTGAAGACATCCGGATGGGCCTTCTCGATCTCGTCGAGGAGGACCACGGCGTAGGGCCGCCGGCGGATCTTCTCGGTGAGGAGACCACCCTCCTCGTAGCCCACGTACCCGGGAGGGGCTCCCACGAGGCGGCTCACGTTGTGCTTCTCCATGAACTCGGACATGTCGAGCCGGATGAGGGCGTCAGTGCTCCCAAACAGGAACTCGGCCAAGGTCTTGGCCAGCAGGGTCTTCCCCACGCCGGTGGGGCCCAGGAAGATGAAACTGCCCAGGGGCCGCTTCGGGGAGTTGAGGCCCGTGCGGCTGCGCCGGATCGACGAAGCGATGGCCTGGATGGCTTCGTCCTGGCCGATGACCGACTGGTGCAGGGCGTCTTCGATGGCCAGGAGCTTGTCGGCCTCGGTCTGGGCAATCCGGCTGATGGGAATGCCCGTGATGTCCGAAAGGATATTCTGGATATCCTCGGCCCCGACGATCCGGGGATCGCCCTCGGGACCCTGCTCCCAACGCACCTTCAGCTCTTCAATTTCCTGCTTCAGCTTGCGCACGTCGTCCCGGATGGCGGCGGCCCGCTCGTAGTTCTGGCTGTTCACCAGCTCGTTCTTCTCCCGGGTGAGGGCCTCAACCTGGGATTCCAGGTCCTGGATCTCCCGGGGGCGCCCGCTGGTCTGAATCTTCTTCTGGGCTCCGGCCTCGTCGAGGAGGTCGATGGCCTTGTCGGGCAGCGACCTGTCGCTGATGTAGCGGCTGGAGAGGTGGGCCGCCGCTTCGATGGCCTCGGGGGTATAAATGACGTTGTGGAACTCGGCGTACCTGTCGCTGACCCCCTGGAGGATCTCGACGGCGTCTTCTACGGTGGGCTCGCCCACCAGGACGCTCTGGAACCGGCGTTCTAAGGCGGCGTCGCGTTCCACGTGCTTGCGGTACTCGGCCAGAGTCGTGGCCCCAATGCACTGGATCTCGCCGCGGCTCAGGGCCGGCTTGAGCATATTCGAGGCGTCGATGGCCCCTTCGGCCCCCCCGGCGCCAATGATGGTGTGGAGCTCGTCGATGAACAGAATGACGTTGCCCACGGCGGCGATCTCTTTCATCACCCGCTTGAGGCGCTCCTCAAATTCGCCGCGGTACTTGGTTCCCGCGATGAGGGCCGCCAGGTCGAGGACCATGACCCGCTTGCCGAGCAGCACATCGGGGGCGTCTCCGGAAACGATGCGCTGGGCCAGGCCTTCGACGATGGCCGTCTTGCCGACCCCGGGTTCGCCGATGAGGACGGGATTATTCTTGGTACGGCGGGCCAAGATCTGGACCAACCGCCGGATTTCGCGTTCCCGGCCGACCACCGGGTCGAGGGTCTTGCGTTGCGCCAAGG
>JAHFSN010000390.1 GCA_023265735.1 Spirochaetaceae bacterium
TCAGCATGAGGTCGCAAACCGCGGCCTCGTCCGTCGATGCCGCCACCCGTCCCTCGAAGCCCGCCTCCATGGCCGTCCTCAGGATGTGGCGGGCCGCCTTGTCCACCTGCTTGGGATCGGGGGCCCCTTGAAACTCAAGGGGCGTCAAAGGGAACCTCACCAGGGGTGTGATGGAGAAGACCGCCCTGAGGGGCTGCCCCCGGGGACCGGGCAGCGTTCTGAGCCAGGCCAGCAGCTCGGCAAACTCCTGGAAGTCGCCGTCCTGTTCCTCGCCGGTGGCGATGAGGAAGACCTTCAGCTCCCGGACCCCGGACCGGGCGATGACGGCGAAGGCCCGGCGCAGTTGGTCCCGGTTCAGGTTCTTGTTGAGGACCCGGCGCATGCGGTCGGAAATTCCCTCGAGCCCGCAGGTGAACCACGTCTTTCCCAGCAGCTTCTCAACTTCGAGCAGTCCGGGGTCGACGGCTAGGGAATCGAATCTCTGGCTCTTCAGACCAAAACCAGAAAACAGGGGGATGACCCCTTCGAGGAAGGGGTAGAGTCCCGCGTGCATGTTGAAATTGAAGCTCATCACGTCGAGCCGGTCGGCGCCTTGGCCAACCTTGACCTTCAGGGCAGCTCGGACCAGGCCGTCGACGGGGGCTTCCACGTACGGCTTTCGTGTCCAGCTCTCGGCGCAGAAGGCGCAGAATCCGGCGCAGCCCGCAGAAATGGCCAAGGCAGCCTTTCCCGCGTTCCCCTCTCCCAGGGCCACAGGCATGGCGGCGAGAAGATCGGGGTCAAGGACGGTTTTGGACGGACGGACCATCACGCGTTCGGCGGAACCGGGTACCAGAAACCCCGGAATCGAGGCCAGCTGGCCGAGGATGTCCGCCTTCGAACGCCCGTCGGCCCGACCCCGGGCCACGGTGTGAAAGAGCCTCTCCATGGCCTGGCGGTCCTCGCCGGCAAAGATCCCGTCCAGGGGGCTGTCGGCTTCCCAGAGGAGGGAACTGAACGGAGCATTGGCACCCCCCAGGATGACCAAGGGCCAGGTCTCCGAGCCTCGCCGCTCCCGGGCGGAGAGGGGAAACCCCGAGTGCCGAAGGAACCAAAGGAGGTTGCCCATTTCCTGAACGACTGCGTTGGAGATGGCCACCAGGCCGAAATCCTCGGCCGACCGATGGCTCTGAACCCCAACCAGCCAGGGCACCCCGTGGTCGCTCCAGAGGGCCTCGTCGCGGGCGGGCGGAAGGAAGGCCCTGTCGGGGTAGTACCCGAGGGCGGAGATCAGGGCATAGAGGTAATGATGGGTCACAGACAGGCTGGTGTCCTCGTAAGTAGACAACCTTGTGACGAGCACCCGCAGCGGACGCCGCCACTCGTCCGGGTCCAAGAGATTCAGTTCGGCGGCACGGGTCCAGTCGCCGCGTCGGACCATCCGGTCCCGGTGAGATTCAAAGAATGGCGAAAAATTCATGGGTGCGGGGTGTCCCCCCATTCGGCCAGGAGAACCTTCGCCGTGGGATCCAAGGGATTCTCCTGGACGACGGAGACCATGGTTTGGATGGCTTCGGTCCTGCGACCCGACCGGGCCAATTCCAGGGCGGCTTCGTACTTGCCGAGGGTGCGATCCTTTCCCTCGGCCAGGGCCGGCTCTTCGGCCTCATAGAACTCCGATTCGGATCCCTGGACCGATAGCGAACGGTGGCGCCGCCACCCTCCAATGGCCAGGCCATCCCGAAGGCTGGAATCGAGGACCACGCGGCAATCGCAGGTGACCGCCCGCCGGTAGAGTTCGTCGAGCCTCGCGCCGGGCACATCGAGGGCCATGGGTATCCAATGGGTTTCGGCGTCGAGAACGACGTAGCGGACCACGGCCCTCGTGAGGACGATCTTGTAGTCCAGGTCGGGAACGCGGGCGAACTGCTTCTGGACCTCCAGGGCAAAAGCCAGGGCCGTTTCCGACCAGGAGTCCAGGGCCCAGAGTCCGACCCCCTCCCTCCACTCGACAAGGATACCAAACCGTTGAGACGCCACCCGACCCACAAGGGGAACCCAGACGCCCGGAGCGCTTGCGCTTCTCACCTGCACCAAGCTCGATTCCACGACCCTTTCGTCACCTGGTTGAAACAGCTCCTGGCCCGACTTGCCTAGACGTCTCTTCCATTCAGGCGCCAGGAACTTCGCCTGGACCCGGAACAGATTCAGATCTTGTTGCAACGCGGCGATCTCCGAATGTTTTTCCCTCGACTGGATCTGGATCAGCTCATAAATCACCGCGGCGAGGAAGACAAACATCCCCCAACCCAGAAAGTACGTGTATCTGACGGAGAGAAAATAGCTGAGCGGTACCGGGAGGAGGATAATCAGGCCCAGGAGCAAACCTCCCCAGAAGAGGGACCGACCCAGGGGCCGTTTCTTGACAGAGACTTGATAGAGCCTCTCAAAAAGATAGAGCGTCACCGCCACCACATAGAGATTGAGGACCAAGGCCCAGAACGTCTGGCGGACCCCCTCATAGAGGTCCACCCAGCCAAACCCGAGGAAAACAAAGGGGAGCAGTTCCCAGAGCGACAACACGATGGTCAGTCCAAACAGCAGCAGCACGGACCTCAGGGAGAAGTCCTCGGGAAACTGCTTTCGCAAGAAGAGCAGCAGAAGGGGGAACGGCAGCAGGTTGGCGCCATGGTTGAGCAGCAGATCCCACGAAAGAGGAAAGTCGGGGAATACGAGGTTCATGAGGGGCCGTGGCTGTTCCACATTTGCGTAAAGTTTCAGGAGGCACGCGCCCAAGAAGGCGACGAAGAAAATCAGGGGACGCCGACGGGAGCTCAGGGCCCCCAGGCCCAGAAAGACGAGGATACCCATCACAAAGATGGACGACTGGAGGGACCTCCAGCCGTTCTCCTCCAAGTACGCGCCCATCATTGCATCGGCGGGACCAATGACCCAGCGGCGGTTCATTTCGGAGTGGCGGACCAGTGGATCACTAGACACCATCTGGACAACGATATCGAGAACTCGGTCCCTGGGCTGCACCGTGATGACCGTGCCCCAGCCTTGAGCCTGGTACTTCTCGGGATCGGTGGAAACCACCCCTTGGATCCAGACCTGGACCCCGTTGACCCAGACGCGGTAGGCGCCGGGGAAGGCGCCAATTTGGAGCCCAAGACTCGTGTCGTCGAAGGTTGTGACCACAAGCTCGGCCGTGGCCGAAGGAACGG
>JAHFSN010000391.1 GCA_023265735.1 Spirochaetaceae bacterium
AGCCAAAATGGCGAGATCCAAGCCCTACGACCAGCCTTTGAGGACGGCGATGCCCATGGCTAGCGAACAGGCGGTTTCGGTGCGCAGGACCCTTGGCCCTAGGCCGGCCTTCTGCCAGCCGTGACGTTGAAACAGGGCCCGTTCGGCGTCGCTCCAGCCTCGCTCGGGGCCGAGGGCCAGCCACAGCGGATTCCCCCCACCGGCGCTGTTGTGGACGGGGTGTTCGGTCCACGGAGCACCTCCTTCGTCGAACCAGACTCCGGGGCCCGGGGCCGCGGCCAGGGCCAGGCCCAGGCTGTGGTGGCGGGTGACCGACGGGACCAAGGTGGTCCGGGCTTGGGCAGCGCCTTCTCCCAGGGACTTGTGGAACTCTCCCTTCCAGAGGGTGCTCTGCAGGTAGGAACGGTCGCCCAGGGCGGTGGCGGCGAAGTGGAGTTCCCGGGCTCCCAAAGTCGTCAGGTCCTTGAGGAGGCGGCGGGCCGTGGGGGGCCGGGGCGTGCCGATGATCAGACAGACGCGGGAGAGGGGAGGGGGAACCTGGTCCCATTCTGGGTTGCCGAGCCTCAGGAACCCATTGTCCTTGGCCAGGAACTCCAGGGTGCCGACCCGGGCCCCTAATTCGCCGGCGGCGAACCTGTCGCCTGGGGCGAGCTTCAGGATCTCAAGCAGGTGCTGGGCCCGCGGATCGTCGAGGTCCAGGGGCCGGGTCCATTCCCCGGGGTCGAACAGTACGATGTTCACCGTTGCCCTCCCGGGCTGCATGGAAACTTCGGCGGCTTTCGTGTATCCTCTGCTCCGAGGAGAGCTTATGGATTTGAAAGGTTACCAACGGGGCTATTTAACCCGGAAAGCCCACGGACTGCAACCCGTCGTTCAGGTCGGAAAGTTTGGCCTGACGGACGAAGTGGTGGCGGCGGTGGACAAGGCCCTGGGGGACCACGAGCTCGTCAAAGTGAAGTTCATCAGTTTCAAGGACGAGAAGGACGACCTGGCCCGCCAGGTCGGAACCAAGATCGACGCCACCCTCGTCCGGGTGGTCGGGAACATCGCCATCTATTACCGTCACCAGCCTGATCCAGAAAAGAGGGTGGTTCACCTGCCCAAGTGATGTGCAAGGGGGAGTCCATGCGGAAATCGAGGTTTGCCCTGTCGCTGCTGCTGTCGGCCCTGGTCGGCGGCTCCCTGGCGGCCCAAACGGTAGCCGAAGACGTGCTCAAGGCCCAGGGGCTGCAGGGCATTGAGTTCAAGAACTATGTGGGGCCCCACAAGGTCATCGAATCCCGGGCCTCGATCCAGGGCATCGGCACGGAACTAGGCCGGCAGATCAAGGGCGGAGCCCTCCATGCCGAATACGGCCAGAAGTACCGGATCGTCCGGGTCCACGACGCCACCTCCGAGAAACTGAGCGCCGATCTGCTCATCCTGGGGCCCGACGCCGGGGTCGACAATATCCGCAACCTCAACTGGATCGTCTCGGCGTACCTCCAGCAGGAATTCGGCTACTCGGTGACCGACGCGGACCTCCTCTCCGACTTCGTGACGCGCTACAACGCCTTCTACCGGGGCAAACTGGACTACATCCAGGCCACCTTCATTCCCGCCGTGGGCGAAAACGTGACGGCCGAGAACGCGGGCATCGCCCTGAGCTACACCGACTGGCCCGGAAAGACCCGGCTGCTCATCCCGCTCCGGGACAGCCTTTCGAAGGGCCTGGCCGGGGGCCTCAACACCGAAGAGGTCTCCAATAAGGACGTGGTGAAGACCATGGGCGACCAGCCGGCCCTCGACGAGCGCAAGAAGCTGGCGGACCTCAAGGAAGCCGAGATCGTCCAGGAACAGAAGGCCATCGTCCAAGCCGAGACCAAGGCGTCCCCGGCCCCCTCGGCGCCCGGGACAACCCCCCCGTCTCCGACGACGACTCCTCCGGCCAAGCCGGCCCCGGTCCCCTCGACCCCGACCGCCAATTCCACCGCGCCGGCGGCCACGACCCCGACTACCCCGGCCCCCGCGACGAAGCCCACCACGGCTCCCGCAGCCCTCCCCCTAGACCAGGCCAAACAGCAGCTCGCGGCCCGGGACCAGGCCCTCCAGGCCGAGAGGCAAGACATTGTCAAACAGGAGACCAAGCCCACCCCGGCGACTCCTACCCCCGCTGCCGCCCCGGCAAAACCCGCTTCCACGGCGGCCTTCGTGAAGATGACCGAGGGCTCCAAGACGGGCCAACTCTGGATCGTCGACACCGCCGCCAACAAGGTCTGGAAGAAGTCCCAGGTGAACTCCATCCGCCAGCCCGATGCCCTGACCTTCGGGGCCGGTATTCTGGTGGTGGCCGGGGACACCAAGGTGGACAACGGGGCGATCCGCCTGCTCATCCTTTCGCCCGACGACGGGTCCATCCTGGCCTCGGGCACCGACGACGTGGCGGCGGATACCCCCTTGGTCATCAGCGGGGCCCAGGTCCTCGCCCTAGCCAAGGGCACTGGGGGCCTCGTCCTGGCCGCCTTTGACGCCAACTTGAAGACGGTGGCCAAGGGAACCGACGCCCTGTCCAGTCTGACCGACGTGGTCTCCACGGCGTCGGGGATCTATGTTCAGTCGGCGGGGGGCACCGTGATCGTCCTCGATCCCACCACTTTGAAGAAGAAAGCTGCCCTAGGAGAATGAGTTGAAGCCCAGAGGACCCTTTTACGGCCGGAGCGTTTCGGTCGTCAACGACCTGACGCTCGATGAGCAGTGGTACCTGTACCGCAAGACCGCCGAAATCAAGGGCGCGATCCTCGGGGGCCAAGACCTCTCCGCCTACCGCCTGGGAGACAAGGACCTCTCGGTCTACCTGATGTTCCTGGAAGACAGCACCCGGACCAAGGAGAGCTTCCGGAACGCGGCCCTCTTCCACCAGGCCACGGTCAACGACTTCGACGTGGCCCACTCGTCCTTCAACAAAAAGGAAAGCCTCACCGACACCCTCAAGATGCTCGTGGGGTACAGCCGGCGTTCCATCTTCATCATCCGGAGCACCGTCGAGGGGGTGACCCGGGCCCTCGAAGCCCAGGTCGGCGAGTACTGTCAGCGCGCCGGCATCGAACCGCCCAGTTTCCTGAACGCCGGCGACGGCCGGCACGAGCACCCGACCCAGGAGTTCCTCGACGAGTATTCCTTCTTGGAACAGAAGAACTGGAACCGCGATTCCATCCACATCGCCCTCA
>JAHFSN010000392.1 GCA_023265735.1 Spirochaetaceae bacterium
CCAGGTGGTGGCCATCCACGAGCTGATGCGTCTGCTCATCGACTGGCAGAAGCTTCCCTGGGACGTGGCCTGGGACATCGTGACCAGGACGTGCGGATACACCAACCACACCATCCTCAGCGAGGCTCTGGAAAAATGGCCCATCGGTCTGTTCCAGCAGCAGCTCCCCCGGATCACCATGATCGTCGAGGAGATCAACCGCCGGTTCATCGAAGAGCTTCGCCAGAAGTACCCCGACGACTACGGCAAGCACCGGCACATGGCTATCATCGGCGACGGAGTGGTCAAGATGGCGTGGCTGGCCATCCACGGCAGCCATTCGGTCAACGGCGTGGCCGCCCTCCATACCGAGATTCTCAAGAACCAGGAGCTCAAGGATTGGTACGAGCTCTACCCCGAGAAGTTCAACAACAAGACCAACGGCGTGACCCAGAGGCGGTTCCTCAAGAAGTCCAACCCCGGCCTCAGCCAGCTCCTCAACGAGAAGATTGGCACCGCCTGGGTGAAGAACCTGGCCGAGATCTCGAAGTTCAAGGCCTTCGCCGACGACCCCGCCGTCATTGACGAACTCATCAGGATCAAGCGGGCGAATAAGGTGGCACTGGCCCAATATCTCAAGGCCACCCAAGAAATTGTCTTGAACGTTGACAGCTTGTTTGACGTCCAGGTCAAGCGGCTCCATGAGTACAAGCGCCAGGTTCTCAACATCCTGCACGTCATGATCCTGTACAACCGGCTCAAGGACGACCCGACGTCATCGGCCGTTCCCCGGACCTTCCTCTTTGGGGCCAAGGCGGCCTCGGGATACCGGAGGGCCAAGAACATCATCAAGCTGATCAATACGGTCGCCCAGAAGATCAACAGCGACCCGGCGGCCCAAGGGAAACTGGCTGTGCACTTTCTGGAGAACTACCGCGTGTCCCTCGCTGAGAAGATCATTCCGGCGTCGGATGTGTCGGAGCAGATCTCCACGGCCGGAAAGGAAGCCTCGGGAACGGGCAACATGAAGTTCATGATGAACGGCGCCCTGACCATCGGTACCCTCGACGGCGCCAACGTGGAGATTGCCGAAGAAGCTGGCACCGAGAACTGTTTCATCTTCGGTCTGAAGGCCGACCAGGTGACCCGGCTGTCCAACAGCAACACCTACAATCCCTGGGCCATCCTGGAGGAGTTCTCCGAGATCAAGAAGGCGGTGAATCAGCTCATCGACGGCACCTACAACGCCGAAAGTTTCGACCTCTTCAAGGAACTCTACGACTCGCTCATGTACGGAGTCGAGGGGAACCCCCCGGACCAGTATTTCGTCCTGAAGGACCTTCCCGAGTACATCCAGGCCCAACAGCGTATCGACGAGGCCTACCGCGATCCGAAGAAATGGCACCGGATGGCGCTGCTCAACATTGCGTCCAGCGGCAAGTTCAGCTCGGACAGAACCATTGCCGAGTACGCCAAGGAAATCTGGAACATTCAGCCCGTCACCTGGAAATAAGAAAGGGGGCCCGACTCATGGGCCCCCCGGTCTTGCCGATCGATGACTGGCTCCTAGAACTCGGCGTTTCCGACGGTTCGAGGAAAGGGGATAACGTCGCGGATGTTGCCCATGCCGGTGACGTACTGGACTAGGCGTTCGAAGCCCAGGCCGAAGCCCGAGTGGACCACCGACCCGTAGCGCCGAAGGTCCAGGTACCACTTGTAGTCCTCGGGAGCCATTTCCAGCTCTGTCATCCGGCGCTCCAGCTTGGCGAGGTCCTCTTCCCTTTGGCTTCCTCCAATGATTTCGCCCAACCGAGGAACGAGGACGTCCATGGCGCGGACCGTCTTTCCGTCGTCGTTCATCTTCATGTAGAAGGCCTTGATCTGCTTGGGATAGCCCGTGACGATGACGGGTCCCTGGTACACCACGTCGGTCAGGTAGCGCTCGTGCTCACTTTGAAGGTCGACGCCCCATTGGACAGGAAACTCAAAGGTTTGGCCCGACTTCACCAGGGCCTCCACGGCCTCGGTGTAGGTGATCCGGGCAAAGGGCTTGCTGATGACCGTTCGGAGCGTCTCGACGACGCCTTTCTCCACCCATTGATTGAAAAAGTCCATCTCCGCCGGGTTGCGTTCCAGGACCCGCCCCAGGACGAACTTGAGGAAGTCCTCGGCCAAATCCATATTGCCGTCAATGTCGAGGAAGGACACCTCGGGTTCCACCATCCAGAATTCGGCAAGGTGGCGCGTGGTGTTGGAGTTTTCGGCCCGGAAGGTGGGACCAAAGGTGTAGACGCCCCCGAGGGCCAACGCGTAGGTCTCGGCATTGAGCTGCCCCGACACCGTGAGGTGGGCTTTTTTTCCGAAGAAGTCCTTCCCGTAGTCCACTTCGCCCTGGTCGTTCCGGGGCACCTTGTCGAGGGGCAGGGTGGTCACCTGGAACATCTGGCCCGCTCCTTCGGCGTCGCTGCCGGTCACAATGGGGGTGTTGACGTAGAGAAAGCCTTGGTTCTGGAAGTACTCGTGGATGGCAAAGGCCAGGGTGTTGCGGACACGGGCCACGGCCCCGAAGGTGTTCGTCCGGGCCCGAAGGTGGGCGATCTCCCTTAAAAATTCCAGGGAATGGCGTTTTTTCTGCAGGGGGTAGGTCTCGGCGTCTGCGGGTCCCAAGAGGGTTACCGAGGACGCCGAAAGCTCCCACTTCTGGCCAGACGCCGGACTTGGCTGGAGGCTTCCTTCGACACGGATGCTGGCCCCGGTATGGATTTCCGCCAGGGGGTCTTCCCCGGAAAGGCCCTTCTTGTCCACGACAACCTGCAGGTTGTCTTGGGAGGTGCCATCGTTGAGTTCCACGAAGGCCGTTTCCTTGGCGTCGCGCTTGGTGCGCACCCACCCGGCGACTTGGACATGGGGAAGCGGCGCGCTGCCCGCGAGGAGTTCGGCAACGCTGGAGTAGGGTTTACGGAACAAGAGGATTCTCCTGATGGGCGAGTTGGTCGCGAAGCTCAAGCATGGTCTTGAAGGCCGACCCTGTCTTCTTGAGCTCCCTGCTCCCCCGGGTGATCTTGCAGAGGCTCACGCCCAGGTCCTGGGCGACCCTCCGCTGAGTCTCACCCAGATTGATGCGGTTGACGAGCTCCCACCGAGCCGCGATGTCCAGGCGTTCTGGAGGAGTCAGAAGACTGGTCAGAAACGCCTTCACAAGGTCCTGGTCGCCGGTG
>JAHFSN010000393.1 GCA_023265735.1 Spirochaetaceae bacterium
CCCTAGCAGGCCTGAAGTTCGTGTGGCCCTAGATGGAGTAGTCTTCGGCGCTGTAGATCTTCAGGGCGTCGAGACTCACGAACACCTTTTCCCCGTGGACGACGCCCAGGGCCTTGAAGGCCTCCCGGGCGATTTCGGCTTCGATGGGGGCCTCGTGGCCTTCGCAGCGCAGTTCCACGGCCACCTGGGGCCCCCGGATCCGCACGTCGACGATGGTGCCCTCCACATCGGTGGCCTTGGTCCGCTGGCGGCCCAGGCCCACCTCATGGGGCCGGACAAACCCGACCTCGTTCCCCTGACGCCCCCGCTTATGGAACACGTTGACGTTGCCCAGAAAGTTGTGGACGAAGGCGTTGGCCGGGTGGTCGTAGACGTCCTCGGGGGTGCCCTCCTGCTCGATGACGCCCTTGTTGATCACCACGATGCGGTCGGCCAGTTCCAGCGCCTCTTCCTGGTCGTGGGTGACGAACAGCGTCGTGATGTGGATCTCGTCGTGGAGCTTGCGCAGCCACCGCCGCAGTTCCAGGCGCACCTTGGCGTCGAGGGCCGAAAACGGTTCGTCGAGGAGCAGAACCCGGGGATTGGTGGCCAGGGCCCGGGCCAGGGCTACCCGCTGGCGCTGGCCCCCCGACAGCTGGCTCGGCATCCGCTTAACGGCCCAATCCATCTGCACCATGGACAGAAGATGGTTCACCCTCTCCCTCACCTTATCGCGGGGCAACTTGTCGGCCCCCCGGGCCACCCGCAACCCGAAGGCCACGTTCTCGAACACGTTCATCCGCCGGAAGAGGGCGTAGTGCTGGAACACAAAGCCCACCTTCTTTTCCCGGGCCGAGGCCTGGGTGGTGTCCTCTCCCGCCAGGAAGATCTGACCGGAGTCGGGGACTTCCAGGCCCGCGATGACCCGCAGCAGGGTCGTCTTCCCGCAGCCCGAGGGCCCCAGGAGGGCCACCAGCTCGCCGGATTCGACCTTGAGGCTGATGTCGTTGACGGCCCGGTAGGAGCCGAAGGATTTGACCAGGTGCCGGACTTCGATGCTCATGAGGACTCCCCTTTCTCCTGTTTCTCGAACCTATGCTCCAGCCAGGCCTTCACCGCCAGGGTCACCAGCGCCAGAAAGACGAGGACAGACGCCACCGCGAAGCTGGCCGTAAAGTCGTAACTGCTGTAGAGGATCTCCACGTGGAGGGGAATGGTGTTGGTTTCTCCCCGGATGTGGCCCGACACCACGCTCACCGCCCCGAACTCCCCGATGGCCCGGGCGTTGCACAGCACCATGCCGTAGAGCAGACCCCACTTGATGTTCGGCAGGGTCACCCGCCAGAACACCTGCCAGCCCCGGGCCCCCAGGGTGAGGGCGGCCTCTTCCTCCTCCCGGCCCTGGGCCTGCATGAGGGGAATGAGTTCCCGGACCACAAAGGGAAAGGTCACGAAGAGGGTGGCCAGGACGATGCCCGGGGGCGCGAAGATGATCTTCATGCCGTGGTCGACCAGCCAACTGCCCAGGGGTGTGCGGGCGCCCACCAGCAGCACGAAGACCAGCCCCGCAATGACCGGTGAGACGGCAAAGGGCAGGTCGAGGATGCTGATGAGGAAGGCCTTCCCCCGGAACTGAAACTTGGTGATGAGCCAGGCCGCGGCCACCCCGAAGATGGCGTTGAGCGGCACGACGATGAGGGCCGTGACCACGGTGAGCTGAAGGGCCCCCACGGCAGCCGGATCGGCCCAGGCCGCGGCGAACCCTTCCCAGCCCTTCTGGAACGCCTGGGCGAACACCAGGGCCAGGGGCAAGAACAGAAAGAGCCCAAAGAACAGGACCGTAAGGCCAATCAAGACCCAGCGGACCAGGGCCGGGTCACCGTCGCGGGGAGATATCATCGGGACGGCTCCCGGGTGGCCCAGGCCTGGAGCAGGTTGAGCAGGATGAGCATGAGAAAACTGAACAGGAGGAGGACGGCGGCCACGGCCGCCGCGCCCGCGTAGTCGAACTGGTCGAGCTTGGCCATGATGACCAGGGGGGCAATCTCAGTCTTGAACGGAAGGTTGCCCGCAATGAAGATGACCGAACCGTACTCACCGACGCCCCGGCTGAAGGCGAGGGTGAACCCGGTGACCAGGGCAGGAAACAGGGCGGGGAAAATCACCCGGAGGAAGGTCTGCCAACGGGTGGCCCCCAGGCTCTGGGACGCCTCTTCGGCCTCCTTTTCAAAGTCGGCCAGCACGGGCATCAGGGTGCGCACCACGAACGGGAACCCGATGAACACCAGGGCCACCGTGATCCCGGTTGTCGTGTTGATGATGTGAACGCCGTGCGACTCCAGCCAGTCCCCGAGCCAGCCGTTGGGGGCGTAGAGGGTGGCGAAACAGACCCCCGCCACGGCGGTAGGCAGGGCGAAGGGAAAGTCCACCAGGGCGTCGAGGATGCGTCGCCCGGGAAATCGATACCGGACCAGCACCCAAGACGCCAGCAGTCCAACGAAGAAATTGATGGCGGCGGCGGTGAGCGCCGTGCTGAAGCTCACCCCGTAGGCGGCCAGGGCCCGTCCCGAGGTGGCCACCTTCCAGAACTTCGCCCACCCGAGGTCGAGGGGCTGGATCAGCAGGGCCCCCAGGGGCAGAAGGACCACCACCGACAGGTAGAACATGGTGTAGCCCAGAGACAGACCAAAGCCAGGGAGAATGTTCCGTTTCATGGGCCCAGGTTCCTCGTTCTCAGATGATGGTCAACGTAGCCGCGCATTCTTCACTGACCCGAGTAAATCTCGTCAAAGACTCCGCCGTCGTTGAAGAACTTCTTCTGGGTCGACCGCCAATCCCCGAACACCTCGGCCAGGGTGAAGAGGTCGACCTTGGCAAAGTTGGAGGCGTACTTCTTGGCCGCGGCGGCGTCCCGGGGGCGGTAGCCGTTCTTGGCGATCAGGTCCTGGGCTTCCGGGGTGTACAGGTATTTCAGGTACTCTTCGGCCACGGCCCGGGTCCCCTTCTTGTCGACGGTCTTGTCGACGAGGGCCACCGGGGGTTCGGCCAAGATGCTGGTGGGTGGCGTGACCACGTCGAATTTGTCGGCCCCGAACTCCTTGAGGACCAGGACCGTTTCGTTCTCCCAGGCCAGCAGCACGTCACCCAGGCCCTTCTGGGCGAAACTCAGGGTCGCGCCCCGGGCCCCAGAATCCAGAACGGGAACGTTCTTGTA
>JAHFSN010000394.1 GCA_023265735.1 Spirochaetaceae bacterium
CCTCCCCTCGTCGACAGAGTTCAGGGCATCCGTCGAGGCACCGTCAACGAAGCCCAGGCCTTGGCGGTCAAAGTACTCACCTCGGGTCAGAAATGCATTGTTTTTGCCAGGAGCCGGGTCAGGGTGGAGCTGATTGCCAGTTACATCAAAGAAAGACTGGCCAACCTCTACACCGAAAACCAGCGGCTTCGGGTCGAAAGCTACCGGGGCGGGTACCTCCCCAACGAAAGGCGGGAAATTGAAAAGGGGCTCCGGGAGGGGACAATCCAGGGGGTGGTCAGCACCAACGCCCTCGAGCTGGGCATCGATATCGGCGGCCTCGACGTCGCCATCCTCGCGGGCTTTCCGGGCAGCGTGAGTTCGGTCTGGCAGCAGGCCGGCCGGGCCGGCCGACGGCAGACCGAAAGCCTGGCCATCCTCATTGCCAGTTCGGCGCCCCTGGATCAGTACATGGTCTCGAACGACCGCTACTTTCTCAACCGCCCTCCGGAAGCCGCATTCATCAATCCCGCCAACCCCTACGTCCTCATGGAACACGTCAAATGTGCCGCCTTCGAACTCCCCTTTTCGGGACGCAACGGCGCCGTGGACGATCCTTGGTTCCCCGCCATCGCTCCCTACCTGGCCATCCTCGAAGAGGAGGGAAACGTACGGAACACCGGCGGCAAGTGGTATTGGTCGGGCCTGGCCTACCCCGCCGAAAACATCAGCCTGAGAAGCGCCACCGCCGAAAACATCGTCATCGTCGATACCACCGGGGGAAAGAACGTCGTCCTGGGCGAGATGGATAGGCCCAGCGCCAAGGAGATGCTCTTTCCCCAGGCCGTCTACCTGCACCGGGACCGCCAGTTCTTCGTCCTTGACCTCAACCTGCAGGAACGCCGGTGTTCCGTCGAGGAGCGTGATGTCAACTTCTACACCGACGCCGTCGTGAAAACCGACCTCAAGGTCCTCCACGAAGACAGGAGGATCCCGGGCCCCGGAGTCTCGTTGGTCCTGGGCGACGTTTTGGTCCGCAGCCAGGTGAGCCGGTTCAAGAAGCTGAAGTTCCATACCCACGAAAACATTGGCTACGGTGAAGTGAACCTTCCTGAAGAGCAGATGCACACCCGAAGCGTCGCCCTTCTCTTCGACGCGGGACCCGCGGCCACGGCCCTGGAAGGACTTCCCGAAGAGCTCAAGGGGCCGGTCATGGCCCGGATGGGCCATCTGCTTCACGCCGTCGCCCCGGCGTTTCTCCTGTGCCAGGGCCAGGATTTCGGCGTCTCCGAGCGCCTTCGGGACCCCCACTTCGGCGTTCCCGCGGTCTTCGTCTACGACCAGTCCCCTGGGGGCTCTGGCCTCGCCGAGGCCCTGGTGGAACAGCTGGATTCCGTCCTCCAGGCCGGGGTGTCGCTCCTGGCGGCCTGCCCCTGCAGGGAGGGCTGCCCCAGCTGTGTTGGTCCCCGGGATCCCGAGGAGGAGATTGGCCTGAACCCCAAGGAGGGCCTCATGATGCTCTTCAAGGGTTGGCTGGGGTCCCTCTGATGGGAGACCTCTGGGAGAGGCTCCGGGCCGTCAAGATCCCCGAACCGGCCGAAACGGCCTCCTTGCCGGACGATCCGGCGCCGCAGGGGTGGCGGTGGGTCGGCCCGCTGGTGGCGACCCGAAGCCTCACCTTCGAATTTGAGGCCCATTTTCGCCGGTTCATCGCCGATGTGGACCTTGGTGCCTGGGAGAACCTGTTGTGCTTCGATACCGAAACAACGGGATTGTCCGGGGGTGCCGGCACCGTCTCGTTCCTGGTCGGATGGGCCCGGGTCACTGGGGACTCGGAGCAACCCCGGGTCGAGGTTTCCCAGTGGTTTCTCCGGGATCTCCCGGGTGAGCCCGACCTCATTGACGCCCTCGATGGTGTCTTCTCCGGAGCCAGGGGCCTGGTGAGCTTCAATGGCGCCTCGTTTGACCTGCCCCTGCTGCGCAGCCGCTGGGCCCTGGCAGGCAAGGAGTTTCCTCGTCTTCCCCACCGCGACGACCTCCATCCCTCCCGAAGGCTCTGGAAGCGCCTCCTCGACTCCTGCCGCCTAGGGGAGATCGAGGCCTCCCTCCTGGGGATTCACCGCACCGACGACGTGCCGGGAAGCCTCGTTCCCGCCCTCTGGTTCGACTACCTGCGGGCGGGAGCCTCGGCGGACTTCGTCACTCCCCTGGAAGGCGTCCTTCGTCACCACGCCCAGGACGTCTATTCGCTGCTCTGCTTGGATTTGGTCCTGGCGAGGATACGGCAGGACCCCGACGGCCCCTGGGAGGAAGCCTGGGGACCGGTTCCCCGGCGGTTTCTTCCCGCCAGGCTCGGACCGTCGGGACTCCTTCACCCCAACTTGCCGCCGACGCTCCCTGTGGATTTTTGGGGACTCTTGAACCTTCGAAGCGAAGCGGGCCGGTTGGCCAGCCTCGAGAGGGCCTGGGATACCGTTCGGTCAGAACCCCTCGGCATGGCCCTGGCCGACCGGTTCAAGCGGGCCAAGGACCCCCAATGCGTCCCCGTCTGGCGGGAACTCTGGGAGTCTTCTCGCTCGTACCCGGCCCTCGAGGAGTGGCTGAAATGGCTGGAGCACAGGGAAAGGACGTCCGAGGCCAAGGCCCTGGCCCTGCGGCTGATCACCGAAGCCCTCAGGGCGCCATTCCTTCCCCGGGCCTGGAGGGAGAGCCTGGAGAGGCGCCGGACCCGTCTGGGGAGGGCGAGCCCCCCCTGAGGCGCTTGCGGAGATGGGCCGACCCGGGAAGCCACCCCTCCACGAGGGCATGGAACCGGGCGTTGTGCGAAGGTTCCACCAGGTGCGCCAGCTCGTGGACGACCACATAGTCCAGACATTCCCGCGGAAAGGCCACAAGCCGCGCGTTGAAGACGAGGCTCCCCGTGTCGGGCCTGCAGGATCCCCAGCGCGATTTCAAACGCTTGACGGTCCAGCCGGAGGCCGTGAGCCCCGTCTTCGCCTCCCATTCCGGAACGGCGCTTTCCAGAGTCTCTGACACAAGTTCGGCCTCCCAGGCCTCCAGCACCCGAAGCCGCTGGGCCGGCGACCAGGCTTCTGGAACCCTGACGACGACCTCGGGAACCTCGCGATTCCAGACCACCCGGGGAAGGTGCCCGGGGGAGACGAACCTCAGTGGCACCCGCTAGCCCCACAGGAAGACTGCCTCGGGGATCG